>DAIOEN010000109.1:0-7107 GCA_036746235.1 Vulcanimicrobiota bacterium
TTTTTCTCCAGAACCTGGCAGTGGAAAGGATGTGAAAAAAATATTACTTTTCGGATAGGCTCTAAGTGCAATTTCCAGTAAAAGAGAATCTACCTGTCATAAAAAAACACTATCCCTGTCATTTTTAAACGTAATCTTTTATTGAATATTACCTGCGATTCTGTTATAATAAAGGTTCATTACAATTTTTACTGAATAACTGTTCAATAAAAGCTTTTTAATAAAGAAGGAGCAATATTATGGATGAAACTAATATACTGGGAAATACTTCTGAACCTCAGTCTGCCCCCCGGCCTGAACATAAAAAGGAAGAAGGTAAACCACAGAAAAAATCTACCACTTTCTGGCTGACTATTTTGTTCGGTGCTCTCTTATTGTTGAGTGTTGGAGTAAATGTAGTTTTAAGTATCGTAGTCACTGCAAACATGTTAGAGACCTCTGAAGGTTCCGCCATAGCACCTATAGGGAATGAAAAATTTGTCCAGGGTGATAAAAATTCAAAAAACAAAATACTGCTCATATCAGTAAATGGAATTATTTTAGAACAGAACTCCGATTCACCTTTTTACAGTAAAAAAGGTATTCTGGAAACAATAAAAGATGATCTCGCTAAAGCAGAAGAAGACAGTAATATTAAAGCAATAGTTTTATCAGTAAACAGCCCGGGCGGAGGTATTACAGAATGTGATGAAATACATCATGAAATAATGAAATTCAAAGCAAAGAAATCCATTCCCATAGTAGTTTCAATGCAGGATCTGGCAGCTTCCGGTGGATATTACATATCTGCTCCTGCTCAGAAGATATTTGCCCAGCCTACAACCCTTACAGGAAGTATTGGAGTAATAATGGAATTTACAAATATTGAAGGCCTTTTCAGTAAAATAGGCCTGGAAAGTGTAACCATTAAATCAGGTAAACTTAAAGATATTGCTTCCCCAACAAGAAATATGACAAAAGAAGAAAATGAAATACTTAATAAAATGGTAAAAGAAATGAGTCATAGATTCTTTAAAGTAGTGAGAGACGGACGCAAAAACATAACAGATGAACAGTTTAAAATAATATCCGATGCCCGTATATTTACAGCCAGCCAGGCAAAGGATATAGGCCTTATAGACGAAATAGGCTTTCTTGATGATGCATTCAATGCCGCCAGAGATCTGGCAGGCATTAAAGATGCAAAACTGGTGAAAACGAAGCAGAATATTACTTTTTTCGATTTACTTTCTGAAACAACTAAAAATTTAAATCGCCAGAGTAAAATTGAAGAGCAGATTGAAACACTTGTACCGACAAGTCCCAGATTAATGTATATATGGAGAGAGTGATTACAGTGAGCAGTGATCAGTTATCAGTTATCAGTTAAATAGATAAATCACTGGTCACTGGTCACTGGTCACTGGTCACTATATTTCCACATGCCCTGTTCCATCACTGTTATTGGGATTATTTTCAGGCCATGTCTGAGACCATCGCTGATGAATATGACTGAGAATTACCTTCAGAGCTATAGCAGTAGGAACTGCGACAAGTAATCCTATTACACCGAGAAGTTCCAGACCTGCCAGAATTGAAATAAGTACAATCAGTGTGGGAAGACCTACACTGTGCCCTACCAGTGTAGGAGATATAAGCTGTTTTTCTATTTCATGAATTGCAAGAAATGTTACAAGAACTCCAAGAGCAGTGAGAGGAGATTTGGCCAGAGCCAGAAGCATAGCAGGAATAGAGCCGAGAATGGGGCCTGCAAATGGTATTATATTGAGTATTCCTGCTACAGTTCCTATTAAAAGAGCATAATCTATATGCCACGCATAAAGAGCAATAATTATAGATATTCCTATACATATACATACAAGTATTTGCCCTCTTATAAATCCTCCCAGACCGTCGTCTATTTTATTTAAAATTTCCTGTAATTCCTTTCTCCATTCCAGAGGAAATATGGATAAAAACCAGTCTCTATATACATCGGAATCCTTTAGAAATAAAAATGCAAGAAGAGGCACTATAAACATAGTGGCAAGAGTGGAAAATATGGCTCCTATAAAAGTAAAACTCTGTTTTGCCAGGTTCATCAGAGAATTGGCCAGTTCTTCCAGGCTTTTAAGAAGACTCTGATTGATATAATCCTGTATTTCCTGGGAAATCCGTGGTTTCATCCATTTATTCAATGCTTCTATATTCTTCTGAAGGGATGCAATTATACCGGGAAAGTTGTTGATAAATTTTACCGCTTCATAATTTATTTTAGGAAGAGCAAAAGATAAAAAGAATATTATTATAAATATTAAAATAATATAAATTATAAGTATTGCTAAAGTTCTCGGTAATCCTTTAGTTTCACATTTTTTGCCCCATTTTCTGATATTTAAACCGTAAAGACAGAGAAAATCTACGGGAGGTTTCAAAAGATAGGCCAGGAAAATAGAAGCAATTATCATAAAGACTACCCGTTTTATATAAGAAAGAAGCCAGATAAAAAGAACCGCTATAACAATAAAAATTAATATATTGGCCATAATATTCAGTCTTCTTGAACTCATACGTAACAGGGCTCTCCATCTCTACAATAAGCTTTTTTTAATATATGATTTAATAGATAAAATGTCAATATGAAATGATAAATATCTATAGAACCTTAAAAAATCTATAGGAAATAGAAGGTAACAGGCTATAAGGTGAGAATATTTACAGGTAGAAGAGTGAATGGTGATAGGCAGTTTAAGAAACTGCTCTGAAGTAAAGGGTGAATTTATGAAAACATTTGACAGAAGAGATTTGCTTTACTGGATGAAGGTTACAGATGAAAAAGAGCTGGAAAAACTCTATAAAATAGCCTATGAAGTAAAATTAAAATATACCGGTAACAGGGTTTTTTTGAGAGGTCTTATAGAATTTAGCAATATCTGTGCCAGAAACTGTTACTATTGCGGTATAAGACGGGATAGCAAATCAGACAGATATATGATGACAGAGGAAGAGATAACGGAATGTGCTCTCTGGGCATGGAACAATAAATACGGTTCTGTTGTGCTTCAATCAGGAGAAAGAAATGACATAGAATTTATCGATTTTGTCAGCAATGTTGTGAGAAGAATAAATAAAGAAACGGAAGGTAAATTGAGAATTGTCCTCTGTACAGGTGAGCAGACCTGTGAGACATACAAAAAATGGTTTAATTCGGGAGCAAACAGATATTTGCTCAGAATAGAAACAACAAGCGAAAAAATTTACAGAGAAATTCACCCTGAAGGCTACAGTCTTAAGGAAAGGATAGAATGTCTCCGGAATTTAAAGAAAACAGGTTATCAGACAGGGACAGGTGTAATGATAGGACTTCCCGGACAGACAGAAGAAGATCTCCTGGAAGATATACACTTCTTTAAAGATATGGATATTGACATGATAGGTATGGGGCCATATCTCCCACATAAAGACACACCTCTTGTAGCATTAAATACTGATGCAGAAATTAACCGAAGATTTCAATTATCATTAAAAATGATAGCCCTATCAAGGATATATCTTCAGGATGTAAATATTGCTGCAACAACTGCCCTTCAGGCAATAAACCCTCTCGGCAGAGAAATGGGACTCAAATGCGGTGCCAATGTAATAATGCCAAATATTACACCGGTAAAATACAGAAAAAGCTATCAGCTTTATGATAATAAACCATGTCTTGAGGAAATGGCAGGTGAATGTAAAGCCTGTATAGAAAAAAGGGTAAGAAGCACAGGTGATGAAATAGCTTTTGACGAACCGGGAGATGCCGTTCATTTTAAGAAACGTATAAAAAGTGAATAGTAAATAAAATGAGATATTAACTACTTTTCACTTTTACTAACAACAATGACCGGTTCGGTCACAACGAAGAATGAGAGACCGTTCCTCCCGTCACGCGTCACGCATTGCGATTCTTATATAAATTGAGAAAGAAGGTAAATTAATGAATAACATTATAGACAATAAAAAAATCTTTGAAGAAATCGAGAAAGAAATTGATATTTCACCGGCAAAAATTTCTGAGATTCTTGCAAAAGCTAAAGAATTAAAAGGCATAGATTATAATGATGTAATTACTCTTTTAAAGGTTACAGACGAACATTTACTGGATCAGATCTATAAAACAGCAGTATGGATAAAAAAAGAAATCTACGGGAACAGACTCGTTCTTTTTGCACCTCTTTACATATCAAATCTATGTAATAACGAGTGTCTTTACTGTGCTTTTCGAAAAGCAAATCCGGATCTCATAAGAAAAGCTCTAAACCAGGATGAAATCAGAGAAGAAGTAGAAGTTCTTCTTTCACAGGGACATAAAAGAGTTCTTCTTGTAGCAGGAGAATCCTATACTCATGAAGGACTGTCTTATATTTTCAAATCAATAGAAACAGTTTATTCAGTAAAAAGCGACAGAGGTAATATAAGAAGGATTAATGTAAATATAGCACCTCTGTCAGTAGAAGAATTCAGAGAATTAAATAAATGTAATATAGGAACATATCAGTTATTCCAGGAAACATATCATGAGGAAACCTATAAAAAGCTTCATATTAAAGGGCCCAAGGCAAATTATTTTTACAGGCTTGAAGCTATGGACAGAGCATTCGAAGCAGGATTTGACGATGTGGGGATAGGTGTTCTGTTCGGTCTTTATGACTGGAGATATGAAATTCTGGCACTTCTCAGCCATATAAAGCATCTGGAGGCAAAATTCGGTCTGGGGCCTCATACAATATCTATTCCCAGAATTGAACCGGCTCTCGGTTCTGATATAAGCTATCATCCTCCCGGTGCAGTTTCAGATGAAGATTTCAAGAAAATAATAGCGGTTCTCAGAATTGCTGTACCTTATACAGGCATTATACTGAGCACAAGAGAAAATTCTGCCATGAGAAGAGATGCTTTTGAACTCGGCATATCACAGATATCTGCCGGTTCAAGGACAAATCCCGGAGGATATAAACATGGCGAATACGGTGCAAAAGATGCGGAAGAAGAACAATTTGCCCTGGGAGATACAAGACCTATGGCAGAAGTTATCAGAGATATAGTCAAACATGGTTATATACCGTCTTTCTGCACCGCCTGTTACAGACTCGGAAGAGTGGGAAAAGATTTTATGGATCTTGCAAAACCGGGGCTTATAAAATTACACTGTTTACCCAATGCTATGGTAACCTTCGCCGAATATCTCTATGATTTCGCCGATCCTTCTCTGAAAGAAGACGGGTTCAACCTTATAAACAGTATGATAGAAAAAGATATAGAACAGGATGGAACGAGAGAAAAAGTCAGAACTATGCTTGAGAACATAAAAAAAGGACAGAGAGATATTTACGTATAGCCTGCCAGGTAAATGGGGGATAAAAAAGAACCGGGAAAAAACCAGGAAAATACTGTCTTCCTGAAGATAAAATAAATGAATTTATACAACATAATCCATTTCCCGGATTTTTTTTCTTCTTAATATCCATCTCAGATTAATCAAATTTTTATTATCAGCACATCTGAACTGTATTAATCTTATAATTCTGAGAAAATAAAAGGGAAAATAACAGTGAAGAACGAAAAGATACTTAATATAGACTGTAGCAGATGGGAAGAAGAACCTGCACTGATGAAATTTTTAATAATATCAGTCTGAATTTAAAAAATAAATTAGGAGGATTTCATAATGGATATAACTCTATCCGGGAATACAAAATGCTTTTCATTAGTTTTCATACTGAGGTTCTTAAATTCTTTGAAAAAAAATGGAAAAATTACTTTATCCGGTACGTCGTCAAAAGGTGAAATCATACTAAAAAATGGAGATATTATTCATGCTATATACGAGCAAAAACAGGGCGAAGAAGCTCTCAAAGCAGTTTTAGCGACAACAGGCAACTTTCAATTTACTGAAGATATTGTTTCTGAAGAGGTTACATTTTCTGAAGGCAAAGGAGATAAAATTTTAAAGGAAGCCTTCGGGGAATGGATGGATATACAGGAACTTATTGAAATTATTCCATTAAATGACATATCTTTTTCTATTGTTCCTTTTAAGGATAAAAACAGCGAGGAAACTGTTACATTTTCGCGGGAAGAATGGATGGTAATCAGCCATATAAATACATATCCTTTATATGAAGCTCTGATCGACAATACAGGCATTGGAAGTCTGGAAACAGGAAAAATTTTATTAGATCTGCATAAAAAAGGTTTTATAACATATGTTAAAAATATGCCTTCATTACAGACAGTGAATGACGTCCCGATACTTAATGCAGATTTATCAAAATTTAAATTGAAGGATATTTTTCATTTAATCATTGATGCAAATGTAACAGGAAATTTAAACATAAATTCAAGCGGTAAAATGGTAGATATATATATAGAAAATCAAATAATAATGGATGCAAAAAGTCTTTCATGGACAGGCGATCTGGCTATAGCAGAAGCTATGTCCCGGCAGACAGGAAATTGCTTATTCTGCAAATTCACAAGGCAGGATAAGCCTGACACCCTGATAACCATAACATGTGAAGAAATTATATCAGGCCCTTCCGAAAAAATAATAAAACTGGTAGAAATTGCCGGAGAATTTAAATATGCTGATGTAATATTTGTATTAAGTGAAGACAGTGATTCCCATAGTGAGGAAGAGGATTTTACTTTCAGTAAAAAAGATCTGGCTATTATGATGAATATTGATGGGAAGAGAACACTGAATGAGATATCAGAACAGATGAATATACCTTTATACAGACTTGTAGAAAATATGTACTGCCTCTATAAAAATGGCTTAATAAAACTTATTGAGAAAGATGAGGTAAAAAATATTCCTCCTGTCGAAAATGATGAGGTAAAAAATATTCCTCCTGTCGAAAATGATGAGGATACACTCTTAGACCTGCTCCATCAGGAAGATAAATATGATAAAGAACAGTTAAAAGCAACCATACTTTTTTCAGAAATAGATAAGGAGTTGTTGCCTTTTTTAAGCACAACAGAAACAGAAGGTCAGAGAGAAGATGTGAAAGAAACACTTCTTTCTCAGTCTTCCGAAGGAAATGACCTGTTATCTCTTTTAAATAAAGAAGATGAAGGACAGGA
>DAIOEN010000109.1:7207-23880 GCA_036746235.1 Vulcanimicrobiota bacterium
TCTTTCCGAGACTTCCGAAGGAAATGACCTGTTATCTCTTTTAAATAAAGAAGATGAAGGACAGGAAGATATAAGAAAGTCACTTCTTTCCGAGACTTCCGAAGGAAATGACCTGTTATCTCTTTTAAATAAAGAAGATAAAGGACAGGAAGATGTAAAAAAATCACTTCTTACCGGGGAAAATGACGCTTCTTACGACGATCTGCTGAAGCTTTTAAATGCTCATGATCTATCGGATAAAAAGAAAAAGTAAGGATAATTATTACGGATATTATCTACTAATTATTATTTAAAGTCATGTATGAACATATAGAGATGGATTTATCAGGAAAGTTACTGGTAAATCGGTACAAACTATTAAAATTAATAAAATCAGGTGGTATGGGTGTTGTGTTTCTTGCAGAAGACAAACATCTGGAGCGTTTATGTGCCGTTAAATCTCTTGTAATACAAAAGGAAAAAAGAAAAAAAACGGTTAAGGGAGATATAGAAAGATTTAAAAGAGAAGCAAAAATACTTGTAGATTTACATCATAATAATCTTCCCAGAGTATATGATTATTTTTGTGAGAACAATAACTATTTTCTTGTAATGGATTATATAGAAGGAGAAGATCTCCTGACAGTAATCAACCGCTATGGCGAAAAGGGAATACCGGAAGCAGATGTTCTCAACTGGTTAATAGAGCTCTGCCATATTCTTAATTATCTTCATAATAATAAACCTCCGGTCATATATAGAGATTTAAAACCTTCAAATATAATGTTCAGAAAAAAAGATAAGAGAATAATACTTATAGATTTCGGTCTGGCCATATTAAGCAATGCAGGTATTCCATCCGGTGACGCCTATATGGGGACACTTGGATATGCTCCTCAGGAACAATGTAACGGGAAAACAACTACCGTAAGTGATATATATTCTCTCGGTGCCACAGCCTATCATCTTCTCACAGGAAGTATTTCCAATGATTTTATAAAAAAACATGTGAAGGAAAAAAATAAACATATAGGAGAAGAATTGGACAGAATAATCTCAAAATGCCTTATGAAAGACCAGGCTGACAGATATCAAGATGTAGAAGAACTTTTACAGGATCTAAACAATTATCTGGTTCATCGGCAATCTGCCAGGCAATATTTGTCTGCAACATACGATAAATGGACAAAGGATATTACTATTGAAGAAACCTATGACTTGAAACAGAAAAAATTATGTGAAATTTTAATAAAGTGTTGTTCGAAAGGAGGATATGGTAAAATTATATTAGAAGACGGGGAAGACGAAGGGGAAATATGTTTTTATAGAGGTAATATAGTACATGCCTGCCTTGGAAATTTAAAGGGAGAAAAAGCATTATACAGTTTTTTAGCATGGAAAAAAGGACTGGCTATATATATAAAATCCAAAAGTGATGATGTAACAATAATAAAATCATCAAAATCAGTCCTTCGGGATTGTCTTAATATTGTAAATGAACTGGCAATAATAGAAAAAAATATTCCGGATCTGGATTTGGACAATAACTTCAGCAATGCACTGCCGGTTAATAAAAAGAGTCTCCTTTCATCAATAGAAATAGGAGTAATGGCTCTTAATCATTTACCTGTAAGACAGATAGCCAGAAAACTGAATAAAAGCTATTATCAGATTTTCAAGACCATAAATGAACTTTATACAAAAGATATAAAAGACTGTAAGATAACATAAGTTATAATAAGGAGGAACACCATAATGGCAAACGGTATCTCTGGAAATCTTAAAGATTTAAAATTAGTTGAGTTATTGATTTTATTATGCAGCAAAAAAGAACAGATCGGGAGGCTTCATTTTACCGATAATAACGATCATGGAGAAATATTTATAAACAACGGTAAAATAATACATGCTACAACAGAAGTCTCCAGCGGCAAAGATGCTATATATACGTTACTGACATGGAGAGAAGGAGCTTTTGAGTTTGAAACAGATGTGCATCCTGAGAAAATAACTATTACTGCAGATACCAAAGAATTTCTGGCAGACTGCATAAAAAAGAGAAAAGAGTTAAATGTTATTGAGGAACTGATTGCACATCCTGATGAAATTTTCAAACTTTCAGGGAGGAGCACTTCAGGAAGGGTCAGTCTCTCAACAGAGGATCTTCATATAATCTCTTACCTGGATGGAACAAAAACTTTAAGAGAAATTGAAAAAATATCCGGTAAAAATAGATACGAAATATTTAGAACACTTTACAGATTATTGTCTTTTGAGGTAGTCATAAATGTAGATCATAAAACCACAGCATCTCAGGAACCTCTTATGACAGATGATGTATTAATCCGTATTGAAAAACGTCTCAAAACCCTGTCGGGGCCACTTACAGAATTGATTTTACAGAACAGTATAAATAAACTTGGTTATCAAAAATCTACCTTACCTGTAAGTAAACTTGATGATTTGATAGAGAAGTTTGCTAAAGAAGCAGGAGTTGATAAAGATAAAGTAAAACAATTAATAAAAAGTGAAACAGGGAATACAGGAGAAAACCTGTCAACAGAGGAACCGGTCGTAAATGAAAATATGATGGACGTTATAATAAAGCGCCTCAGTATAACATCCGGTCCTATTACACCGATAGTAATGGAAAAATGCATGAAAAAATTAGGATACAGAAAAGACAATTTTCCAGTCCATAAACTAAATATCCTTATAGATTCTTTTATTAAAGAAATCGGCATAAAGGAGACAACTATAAAAGATATTCTTGAAGATATACAAAAATTCCAGCAAAATGAATTTTTATATAAAGACTTTCCTACAGGAGATTTATCCACAAGAGATCAGAAAGAGAAAAAAGGATTTTTCGCAAGATTCGGGTTTTAGCCTGATTTTGTGTAAGAAGAATATACGTGAATGTTATTTATTTTAGCCTTCTTCTGAAGGTTTTTTTATTTTACTATTTTGCCATCAATATTATAACGGGACTTATGGCATTTTCAAACGAAATCCGGTATTACATATTTTTTTCTTTTATGATATAATGGAGTTTCACAATGACGGTTATCAATAAACCTCCTGAATTATTACAACATGTAAAAATATACAAAAAATTATTACGAAGGAGTTTTTTTTATGAAAAGTTCATATCTTTTTGTTCTTTTACTGGTAATATTGTTTTCTTTAACGTCCCTGTCTGTCATATTTTCAAAGGATCAGTTGGAGCCCATAAAAGCTAATGACAATGAAGGAAATCAATATACAGAAGACCCGAATAATACGGAAAAAGATCCGAATAATATGTTTGATAGATTGCCTGATACAGAATTTACGCCATCAGTTGTAATTACCAAAAAAACGCTGGACGATCTGGAAGATAAAGTATGGTATCAGATTGATGATAATACGATAGAGAAAATCAAAGACAATCTTAGCAGGGAAAAACTGGAAACGGTAACATCGCTAAAAAATGTAATTTTTTCAAAAGATGATCTTACAGAAACCCTGAAGGCAATAGAAATTAAAGATGAAGATATACAAATTGTAATAAAAAACAGTGAAAATAAAATTTCTGCATCAAGGATAAAATCTCTGGAAAAGCTTATAAATAAGAAATTTACAGAAGAAGAACTTACATCTAAATTATATACACTTGGCTTTAAAAAAGATGAAATCGCAATAATTTTAACGTGCGGTGAAGCTTCTGAAGAGAAAAATGAACTTTATAACTGGATGACCTTTACGGAAGAGGACGGACTCGTTTACAACGGAGTAATTACCTTTGAATTCGACCCCCAGGGCTATGCATGGATTGGCACAGGTAACGACGCAGACCCGAAATTCGGTGGCGTCAGTATTTTCAATCCGAGGGGGCAGTTTGTTTCCTTTGCTGCCCGTGACGGACTTGCAGATAACAGAATAAACGACATATTATTTTTACCTCTCTCCAGGGAGGATGTTCCTAAAACCAGTAAAGGCGGAATATGGTTTGCCACAGGTTATGGTGTTACAAAACTGGATAGAAAAGGCAAGAGAACAACCTATGATAAAGCAAACAGTGCTCTTCCTGACAACAGAGTATCTTCTCTTGTTTTAGATGATTATGGAAATCTATGGATGGCCACTTTCGGCGGAGGAGTAGCCATGATGGATCAGGGAGGGAAATGGACTGTTTACAACAGGAATAATGGTCTTGCAGGAAACAAGGTAGTTCCGTCCTTTAAAGATAAAGACGGAAATCTATGGTTCGGTATATGGGACGGAGGTCTTTCCACACTGCAACCGGGTTTTAGCATTGATAATGAAACAATAAAAAATTTAAAAGCTTCTTTTAAAGATTCTAAAGATAATGAAGAAGAAGGAGATAAAAAGAAAAGTAAAATAGGACTGCTGGAAGAGCTGAAAAACAAAAAATATTCCGAAACAGAGCTGATTGAAAATCTGGAAAAAATGAATTTTACGGAAAAGGAAATAGATATTGTTTTAAAAGAAGTAAAGAGGCCGGGACTGAAATGGACGAATTACTCTATGGGCAACAGCGGACTTGTAAGTAATTCTGTCACCTCTATAATCCAGAGTCCTGTTGATGGGAAGATGTGGTTTGCCACATCGGAAGGGATATCGGTTTTTGACGGAGAGAACTGGACCAATTACAGATCGGAAAATGATAAATTTTTAATAAGTAATTTTGTAACATCTCTGGCCTTTGAAACAGACGGTACGCTATGGATTGGATACTGGGGCGGAGGAGCAACAGTTTTAAAGCAAGACGGAACTTTTAAAAACTTCAAAGCTGAAAACAGCGGACTTATAAGTAATTATGTCGGTGCTGTCGCAGTTGACAGAGATAATAATAAATGGTTTGGCACTTACAGCGGATTTTCAGTCCTTCATGAAGAAAAAAGGGATACCATTAAAGGTGATCCTGTGTTTAAAGATCTTTACTCGAAACTTCCTTTCAACGGTAAATTCAACCTGATAGGGAAACCGGAATATTCAGATTACTTTTCTTTTGAAGGTAAAGAAGGCATTCACAAACCGGAACCGGAAAATTTCAATACTGCTTCATATCACTGGCAGAAGGTATCTGAGAAAAACGAACGAATAAGTCTTCGTTTTGCCATGCCGGAAGATCATTACGGGGATGTCATATGGGCTTACGGAGCGTTCTGGGGTGACGGAGTCAACCTGGAACAGGGTGGAGCTATGTCCTATTCAATTACGGAGGATATGATGGGCAATATATGGGCAGAATTCAGCGGAGAAATTGAAAATGCAGATTTTCTGTCTTACGGCTATGTTACTGATTACAGGAAACCCATGATAGATATAAAAGAATCCTATCCCTTCCCTCAGGCTATGCCGGCTGAAGTAAAAAAATACCTGCTGACAGGCCGTTATTTACCATCAGATAATACTATTATCACTCAGGCAGTCAGTTCTATAGTCAAAGAAAACCATAAGAAGAAAGAAGGTATATCGACAGGAGATATGCTTCTTACCGTAAAAGATATACTTTATTCACCGATCTTTCGTGATATGCCCTATAATTATTTTCTTAATATCAGTGAAGCAGGAAATAAATTTGAAACAACATGTTCAAAGGAAGGACTGGTAGAAGACGCAGTAACGACCCTAAAAAAGAACACTGGTGTATGCTGGTCAAAAGCAAGGCTATTCTGTTCTCTCTGTAAAGCGGCAGGAGTTCCTGCCAGGCTGGTAGTGGTAAACGGTCCCTATGTATGGTCTGAAGTATGGATAAATAAAATAGGGTGGGTACCTGTGGAAACAGCTCTTCCTGCCTATGATTACGGCGGAGCAAACAGAATATCTATTCCCAAGGTTTTTCTGGACAGTAAAATACCTGTGTCGTCAGTTTCAGGTAATGATGATGATACAAAATCCATCGACTGGTATCCTTCTGTAAAAGCTACTTTTGATCGCGTTAATCCTGTGGAATTACTGGATTTAACAAAATTAAGCAGGGCAAAGATCTTAATACTTCATCCTGTTGAAAAGAAACAGGCAGAGGCCATTCCATGTGATACGATGGTACCTCTGGCAGATGGCTATTGTTTTATGGTAGAACATATTCAAACAAATAGCACAGTAGATGATAAATATATAGACAATATTCTTAAAGAACTTTATGAACCGTCAGATGAAAATGATAAAATCACTCCGAAGCCAGATAAAACTCCGAAACCGGACATAACTCCAACGTATGATAAGACTCCTCCGTCAGGGAAGGATAAAATGGACGAACTGGACAGAGAGATTTATGATATAGAAAATTATGATATGTACAGTGATGTGCAGTCTATTTCAGATACTAAAGAAGAGCCATATAAGATTGCAATATATAGCAGAGAAGAAAAGATAGATGAAATAATCATCAAGGAACTGGGGAAACCTTTAACAATAGAGAAAAAAGATATATTTACTCTTACCTTCATACCGGTAAAAATAAATAATTATCTTATACTGGAGATTATAAAATGGAATATTAAGGGCTCAGGAAAGGAAGGAACCACACCTTTGCCGTCTCCTTCACCGATAAAAACCGTTACTCCGTCCCAGACGGCAGTTCCATCAGTTACTCAGCCACCACCGGCAGGTTCTCCATCACCGGCACTTACTCCTCCGCCTCCGGGTTCCACGCCTCCTCCCGGCGGGCCACCTGCGGGCAGCCCACCACCGGGTAGTAATCCACCACCGCACCAATAAAGACAGGGATTTTGGGGGATTAAGGGGATTAAGGGGATGAAGATTTGTAAGTGGAATACTTTCCACTTACAAATCTGACTCTGTTAAGTGGTTAAAAGAGCAGTGAGTGGAACGTTCGTTCCACTCACTGCTCTTTATACTATAATCTCTGAAATCTTTTCAATGCCTTTACGGGCGTTCCCTGCTCTTCATCCCATAATCCCTGAAATCCCCCCAAATCCCTGTCTAGAAGGCAAGCTTCATCCACGTAGACACTCTGTTAGCATTATAATTAATGAGAGGTTCTACATTATACTTATAATCTCCGCTGTAGTATCTGTAATCCACTCCCACTGATGCGTCTTCACTGAAGTCATAACTCAGAGATGCACCGGGTATGTGAATGAGTCCGTCTATATCAGCACCGCTATCATCTATACCGCTGGTTTTTACCATTTCATAAATACCTGTTACTTTAAATTCATCTGTAAAATTATAACTTCCTGCTACATGGAGATAATGTCTTGTCGTATCAAATTTATAAGTTGCATAATCTCTTTTGAAATTAAAGGAAAAGTAATGAGCTTCTACATAAGCTTTATCTGTAAGCTGGTATACACCGCCTATATCATAGAAAAACTCTTTCCCTTTATCTGTAGAATTATTAAGAAAAGAATGATCCTGAAAACCATAGGGTGAACCGATAGTTGTTTGAGGATTTGTATCAATTGTAGGCTCTATCTGACTTGCATAGGTAAGACCTCCATATAAATGGCCTTTGTCTTCCGGGAAATTATATTGAAGGTCCATATTAAATCCTATTCTGTTAGGACGATAAATAGATGGTATATAAACGCTTTCACCTATCTGGCAACATTCAGTGGTCTTAAATTCAAAGATCCTGTGGAAATTAAATGGTTCATAATTACCTTCTATCCGTAAAAACTGGGCTTTATAGTCCAGTGCAGACCATTTGCCTTCTCCGCCCAGGACCAGAAGATTACCGCTTCGTCTCGGGTCTGTATTGTCTAAAAGATTATAATCAAACCAGCTCTGATTAAATTCTCCGAAAATTTTAAGTTTATCCTCTTCCAGTATTTTATAACTCCCTCTTAAACCGAACATTATTTCATCTCTCGGTATCATATCAATGCCGGGATTTGAAGCGTAATCTTCGTATATGCGCAGATAGGTGGCATCAAAATCCAGCTTATCATTTTCATATCCTCCGAGGACTCCGTACATTTTGTTATGAAATCCGTTGAACTTATAGTAATCAGACAGATAGAGATTAAAAGGATTATAACCGGAATAAAGTGGTGAAGGACCGTAATCCAGCCATGTAAGATCATCTGCCTGAACCAGTTCGAACTTGTAGTTTTCATAGATACTTCCTTTTACATTGATACCGTTTACAGGCATAGTAGCCGGTCCCCAGTAGGCAGGAGCAACTATACCGTAATAAATAAGAGATGAAATTTTCTCAGGCTGATATTCACCAAAGGTTCCATCTATCTTCCAGTCTCCGTCTGTTTTAAACCATAATTTATTCAAATTTGCCTGATAATTAACACCGACATTATATATATTATCATTTGCATTGAAAGCACTGATACCGGCAGCATTATAAGGAGGTAACACACCCCATGAATAGGCCACATCGGAATCTCCGAAGGCACTGAAACCTGTAAAGGTTCCTCCTGCTGTTACATTTTCATCTATATTCACACCTACATCCAGGTTAAGTCTGGTAGTAACGGCAGTGCCCTCTGTAAGAAGATATCCGCCGTAATCTTCATAAGCTATATAATCTGTACTGGGAGAACCTTCAATATTGTATTTGGTATAACCTACAGTACTTGCTACAGAAGTGATATCACCTCTTACAAAAACCCTTTCTAATTCTTCTACTCTGCTGCTTATACGTCCGAGGCTGTCTTCTATGTTTGTAACTCTCACACCAAGACTATCGAGTTCTCCTTTAAATTCTTTTGCGAGTTTATTTATTACTTCCAGATCCTCTTTTGTGGCATATATGGACAGATCTGGCATTTCAGGAATAGAAGCCTGAACCTGCTCTAATTTTGCTATTACTCTGGCTACAACCATAGCCATTTCATAACGGGTCATAGGTCTATCTCCTTTAAACAGACCGTCAGGATAACCTTCAACAAGACCTTTTTCTTCCAGTATATTTACCGCATCATAGGCCCAGTGGCCTGACGGAACATCGGAAAAAGGATCTGCCATTGCAGATAAAGGGATCATAAGAACTAAGAAAGATAATAGCGGGATAAGAAATCTTTTCATTTTTTCCTCCTGAATTATAAAAAATTTAAAATCTATTCGACAAAATACCGGAAAATTCCTTCTTATCCGGGGACTGATAATCTGACAAAATACTGGAAATAAATTATTTAGATAAACTACTTCTACATAATTTTTATCTAAAGCTTTATTTTACGCTATTAAAAATGAAAATTCCTATACATTTAAAATATTATTGATTTTTAATATATTCATGTTATAATAATACCCTGTTATCCTGCAACAATATATGTTGTTTTCTTAAAGGAGAGATAATATTATGTTTAAAAAAATCAGTATTAATTTTGCTCTTGTCTTTGTGACTTCCTTATTTTTTCTGGGTACCTCTATCTTCTATACTGTGTACCACTATTCAGATACGAAAAGACTGGTAATAAGCGGAATAGACAATACGTTAAAAGAAGGAGCCTATGCAACTAATTTAATTATCACAGAAACGTACCATGATAAAGCAAAAGATAAAACGTCCGTTTCTACAGAAGAATATACGAGGATTTTGAATATACTTTCTGACTTTGCCGGGAAGAGTAATCTTCTGTACGTGTATACCATGGTCAGTAATGGTAAAGAAATATATTTTACATCTTCAAACGCTACAGAGGAAGAGTTGAAAAATAAAAGTTATAGTAAATATTTTGATTTATATAAAGAACCGAGTGAAGGATTAAAAAAAGCATTTAAAACACAGGAGATTGTTTTTGATGAATATAAAGATGAGTTTGGAACTGTTCGCTCTGTATTTATTCCGATGAAAACAGAAAAGGGAAGTGAATATGTTGTAGGTGCTGATGTCTCTTTAGCTTTTCTGAAACAAAAGCTATCAGCATTACTCTATAACTCCATCCTGATAGGGCTGGTTATAATGGTTATCGGTATTTTAGTAACTATCATTCTATCAGTTGCTATTACAAAACCTCTTAGTGTAATTACAAAACAGGCCGACGGATTAAGCCTTGGAGAAAATATAGACCAGGAAATTACTACAGAGAGCTTTAAAGAAATTTCCAACCTTGCCAGTTCTCTAAATAGATTAAGAATAAGTTTAAGTGTTGCAATGAAACAGCTTAAAGAAAAATAGTTTCCTTTAAAATAAACAGGGGCACCTGAGGTGCCCTTATTTATTTTACTGCAGTGACCATAAATAATACATAGTTACTCTCTTACAGGAAATGGTCAGGTCAATAGAGGTTTCACAATGGTTATTATCTCCTCTTAAATTTCGGTGGAGTCATTATCTCCTGAATTATAAACATGTCCATTAAATTTCTCTCTCCTGAAAAAAGTCTGGCCAGTATATTCATGTCAGAACCTTTTGTAGCCGCGATCATTCTTTCCTCTCTTACATCCGAAGGTCGGCCTTCTTTTTTAAAATCTTCCGTAAGATGATAGGCATCACTGTCATCTTCTTTCACTACATCAACAGCATAACTGTCATCCTGTTCTGTATCTTCCGGGAATGCCGCTTCGTCTATAGTAGACAGTGCAAAATCATTCTCTTCTTCGTCTGTTGACCATTTTTTAGGCTCCATAGAAGAAGGAGTCATTGTTACCCTCGAAGGCATAGAAGGAGCAGGCATTGTTACTCTCGAAGGCATAGAAGGAGGGCCGACTCTTACAGGAAGATTATAAGAAGGTTTCACAGAAGTATCTCTTACAGGAGGGGTATAAGCCGGTCTTACAGGAGGGGCATAAACCGGCCTGGAAGGTGTACTCTGCACAGTTCTCTGACCCGGCGGTATAAGGGTTTGTCCGCAGGAACCGCAGAATTTTGCTTCCGGTTTGTTAATGGCATAACATTTTGTACATTTAACCACTGTAAAACCCTCTCTATTCCGGTCTGTAAGAAGTTGTCAGTTGTGCGGTAGAAGGCCTCCCCGGCAGGTGCGATGTTGTTTTACTGGTACCAACACCAAGTCTTCCCTCTCTCAGAGCATTGGCAAGTCCCAGAGGTACCAGACATTCTGCCTCTATAACCTTTGCTCTCATTTCTTCCACACGGGCCTTCATTTCTTCTTCCGTTGCTATGGCATCGGCTCTTCTTGTTTCTGCCTGTGCCTGTGCTATAAGTTTATCTGCATTTGCCTGTTCTATCTGTATCTGAGCACCTATATTTCTCCCTATATCTACATCTGCTATATCTATGGAAAGTATTTCAAAGGCAGTTCCTCTGTCAAGACCACGCCTGAGTACATTCTGAGTAATCATATTGGGATTTTCAAGAACTCTTTTATGGGACTCTGCAGAGCCTATTGTAGTTACAACACCTTCTCCCACTCTTGCTATTACTGTTTCTTCACCGGCTCCGCCTATAAGTTTTTCAATATTCGCCCTCACAGTAATTCTTGCTGTAGCTCTCATCTGTATGCCGTCTTTTGCGACTGCTTCTATGAGAGGTGTTTTTATAACCTTCGGATTTATGCTCATGCTCACTGCTTCCAGCACATTTCTTCCGGCAAGATCAATAGCTGCTGCCTGAGCAAAATTCAGAGGTATACCTGCTTTATGGGCTTCTATAAGAGCTAAAGATACGGCAGCTATGTTGCCCCCTGCCAGATAATGTGCTTCAAGCTCCTGCCTTTTTATATGAATACCTGCGCGCTGCAACATGATGAATTGATCTATTATTTTATCAGGTGACACATTCCTGAGTCTCATTCCGATGAAATCACCAAGGCTCACATGTACACCTGCAGAAACAGCTTTTATCCATGTAGGTATGGGAACAAAATATAATATAATTACACCTATCATAAACACTATAAACAGAATTACAGCCATAAATATACCCATTTTATCGTATCTCCTTTCTCTATGCAGTTCCCTGTTTTCCCTGACTCATTCCTGCAATAGTTTCTCTCATCTTAGTATCAGCTATTATATTTTGCATTTCATAATAGTCCATAACGGAAAATCTTCCTGTATTCAGTGCATCTGCAAGAGCTTTAGGTACTTCTGTTTCCGATTCTACCTGTTTTGCTCTGGCCTGAACAACAAGGGCTTTCATTTCCTGACTTTTTGCCACAGCCATAGCTCTTCTCTGTTCTGCTTTTGCCTGTGCTATCTGTTTGTCTGCATTTGCTCTGTCAAGAGAAAGCTGTGCTCCTATATTTCTTCCTACATCTACATCTGCAATATCTATTGATAATATTTCAAAAGCAGTACCTGCATCAAGTCCTTTGGATTGGACTGCTTCAGATATTATTTCAGGATTTGCCAGTACTTCTTTGTGACTGTGAGAAGAACCTATAGCTGTTACAATACCTTCTCCTACCCTTGCAAGTACTGTTTCTTCGCCGGCACCGCCTACAAGTTTTTCAATATTCGCTCTTACAGTAATACGGCATGTTGCTTTGAGTTGTATTCCGTCCTGTGCTACAGCTTCTATGAATGGAGTTTTTATTACTTTCGGATTTACACTCATTTTTACAGCTTCCAGAACATCTCTTCCTGCAAGATCGATTGTCCTTGCCTTATCAAGTGTTAATGGTATGCCTGCTTTATTCGCTGCAATTACGGCATTTACGACATTATTTACCCTTCCTCCTGCAAGAAAATGATCTTCCAGTTCCCTTATAGGCATATATATGCCTGCCTGAGATGCCATAATAAGAGGAAATATTATTTTATCAGGGGGAACATTTCGAAACCTCATTCCTACAAGATGCCCCAGGCCAACATCCACTCCTGCAGCCCATGCCGTGATATAGAGGTGAACAGGCACAAAATTCAAAAATACAGCCAGGCCTATGGCTCCCAGAAAAACTATGGCAAAAAATATACCACACATATTAGACCATGGATCCATATACTTACCTCCTTCAAAAATATTTACTAATATTATAACATAAAAGTCAACTATTTATATAAAACCGTAACATATCAATTATTTGCTCAAAATAATTATGGACTTGCCGTCCAATTTCCCGGTACTGGTTAACTCTCCCATACGGCCTCTGTCCTGAAGAAATTCATTCATCCTCTTTTTAATTTCATCTATTATTATTGCAATAGTTAAATTTTGAGCTTCGTCGGAATTGTCTCTGATTTCATCCAGATAATCTTCATAGAGATCATTTGTTTTCTTTATGATAAAATATGTCATAAGCCCGTGCTGTGATGGATCTTCATCTGCTTTAGTTCCGGGTGAAGGGCCAATTACAATGGTTCTCCCTTCAAGTTCTTTATTCGAATGTAAATCTATAAGTTCGACTCCTCCGTTAACATCGCAGAAGGCAACAAGTTTCCCCTTAATATCTTTGAGCCATCCGGTTAAAGTATCATCATTTATATAGGTTTTAGGATATTTCCACTGACAGTCATGAGGAACTATACATATATCGTATCCGCTTTTTTCATCATTGTTAAAATCCGGGAACGTATCTTCACCTCTTGCCCTTATATATATAAAGACATAATCATTTTCGCTTATTTTTCCAGCCATATCGGCAATGGCTTTTTTCACACCGTCTTTTGTCACCTGTTCCTCTCTGATAACAGTGATATTTTCAGCAGGAACAGCAAATTTTTCTCTGAACAACGTTTCCATTCCCTGTATATCGTTTTCTACATAATTAAAATTCTCTACTCCTGCAGGTTCAGGATACTTACCTATACCTATGATTAAAGCCCATCTTTTATTACCTGTCTGAGCGCTGGCCAGGGAATATGAAAAAAGTAATAAAGCCAGAACTAAAAAAGAAATTTTTTTCATTAAAATAAACCTCCTAATGTAATTTTATAGGAAATTCGATTGTCTCTGTCGAATTCCTTGTTTATATAGTGCAAATTTTGTACCTTAAATATAGAAATCTAAGAAAGGCAGGGTAATTATGAATAATTTCATGAATGAAAAATCACTGTCAAAGCTGGAAAATGCTGTTACAGAAATTGAAAAATCTACTTCTGCAGAAATAGTTATTGCCATAGCAAAATTTTCGGAAAACTACAGGGATGTGCCGATAATATTCGGTTTTATTCTCTCTATGTTAACACTTATATTTATTCTCTTTTCCCCTTTGGATATACATACGTGGTATGTACTGCCTCTTGTAATCATAACCTATGGTATCGGTTATATTATCTGCGGCAGAATTGAATTATTTATGAAATTGTTTACACGGGAAGAAAGAAGAATAGAACAGGTTAAAAGAGGTGCAAAAATAGCCTTTTTTGAAGAAAGTGTTTCTGCCACAAAAGACAGAACCGGTATTTTATTCTATATATCCCTGTTCGAAAGACGGGTTGAAATTCTATCAGACCTCGGCATAGACGGAAAAATATCTAAAGATAAATGGAACAGACTAAACATTGAACTTAACAGAGCTCTGGCCGGCCCAAAACCTGTAGAAGATTTTGCAGAGAAACTTGTCACCTGTATAGGATTTCTATCAGGAACCTTTCCACCGGGAGAGGAAAATCCTGACGAAATAATGAACAGACCAAGAATAAGAGGAGGTTAATTTTCATGAAAATCTCATGTATTAAATTATCTCTTATAATCATGTTCTTTATTACTTTAAATAGTATGAACAGTCCGGTTTCAGGAGAAACTATTAACAGTCTTCCGACGCCGGTGGAAGAAAAGGTACGGGCAATTGGGGATAATAAAAAAGAGGAGTTGACAGCAGACCCTGCTTATACCAGCAGAACTTTTAAAAAGTTTCCAACCCACAGGAATAACAACGGATGGAAAGCCGGTGAAGGTAATAAAGAAAATCTGTATAAAGGCCCTGTTTATAAGAAAGGAAAAATTCCTGACAACAGCGGCAGTGTGACAAATGGATGTTTTGTTACCTTTATAGGAATACCTGTAGGTCTGTTAATTCTCTATATTATTTATGAATATCTGAAAAATGCAGGTGGAAAAACTTCAAATACTACTTATTATTATGACAAAAACGGTAAAATTGACCGTATGTCTGAGGAGTGAGATTTATGAAAAAAATTTATATAATTTCCATCACTTTACTATTTATTATCTTTCTAATTTCTATGTCCTATGCAAGGGTAGGCGGAGGACACAGATACGGAGGAAGCCGGAGCAGCGGCGGTTCCCGGAGCAGCGGCGGTTATCGCAGTAGCGGCAGCAGTCATCGCAGCAGCGGTGGAAGTTATCATGGCTCCTATTCCGGCGGCGGCGGTGGGCCTGCCGATGCTTTCAGCTGTATGGCGTTCCTTATATTTATAAGCCTGATGGTAGGTATAGGATATCTTAAACAGAAAGAGGAAGGAAAGAAAGGGAGAAAAGGAACTTCATTTATTAATATGAATCAGTTTTATTCTGATGGTTATAACCCTTCCGGCAGACCTGCTTCTTTCGTTCCTGTAAAAAGGACTGTGTCAATCTCAGACAGTATAAGAAGCTATAAACATAAAGATCCGAATTTTTCAAAACCTCTATTTCTGGATTTCATTCAGATATTTTACACAAAAGTACAGGTTGCAAGGGGGACTAAATCATGGGACAGTCTCCGTCCCTATTTATCCATAAACGGCATATCTGCATATCAAATATCGGATGGCCCTGAAAAAGTGGACAATATTATAATAGGTTCCTCAAATATCTTGAAAATAGATACTTTTAAGACCTTCGATAAAGTATATGACAGAATAGAAGTAGAGTTTGAAGCAAATTATTCTGAATATGCACGAGGTAATGAAAAAATATATTATGTGAAAGAAAAGTGGACATTAAAAAGAAAACCGGGCATATTATCAAAAGGCCCTGAAGAGATTTCCTGTTTTCACTGTCCTTCCTGCGGAAGTCCTGTAGAATTAAGATTAAACGGTACATGCACTTACTGTGATAAGATTGTCACAGGAGGAGATTTTCACTGGCAGTTACATATGATAAAAATCATAGAGAAATATCCCCGCCCTCCGTTGCAGATTGGAGGAGGAGGTATAGAAGAAGGTACAGATCTTCCCAGTGTATTTCAGCCGAATTTCGAAGCGGCTAAAAGAGCTTTTCTTATGAGATATCCTAACTTTAATCCGAAAGAATTTGCCGGGAAAGTAAGAGACACATTTATGAAACTGCAGCATGCATGGTCTACATGTAACTGGGAAGCAGCAAGGCCTCTCGAAACAGATTATCTTTTTTCAATGCATAAATACTGGATAGAACAGTATAAAGCAGAAGGTATGAGAAACATTCTGGAAGATATAGAAATACTGTCAATTACAACTGTAAAAATAGAGGAAGACGCTTTTTATGAAGCCATTACAGTACGAATAAAAGCCAGAATGAAGGATTATACTGCAGACAGAAACGGTAGAGTTTTAGACGGAAGTAAAACTGTAAAGAGAACTTTCTCCGAGTACTGGACTTTTATAAGAAGAGCAGGGTTTGCCGGAGATACAAAGGAAAAGAAGGAAAATACCTGTCCAAACTGCGGAGGAGAATTACATATAAGCATGGCAGGTATCTGTGAATACTGCGGAAGTAAAATAACTTCAGGAAATTTTGACTGGATACTGTCTACTATCGAACAGGATGAAGTCTATAGCAGTTAACAGTTAGCAGTAACCAGTGACCAGAGGATTATAATTTTTTTACAAGAGCGTCACCGGTGAAAGAGGGTTTACGGCTTTTCGGATAGGCTCTTAGTACCGCTCCAAATAAGTTCGTAACCATTTTATCAGCTTCTGCCTGACAG
>DAIOEN010000110.1:0-23791 GCA_036746235.1 Vulcanimicrobiota bacterium
ATTCTTCCGAAATTGTTTCTTCTACAGGCACTTCATCAGAAATTGTCTCTTCTACGGGTAATTCTTCCGAAATTGTTTCTTCTACAGGCACTTCATCAGAAATTGTCTCTTCTACGGGTAATTCTTCCGAAATTGTTTCTTCTACAGGCACTTCATCAGAAATTGTCTCTTCTACGGGTAATTCTTCCGAAATTGTTTCTTCTACAGGCACTTCATCAGAAATTGTCTCTTCTACGGGTAATTCTTCCGAAATTGTTTCTTCTACAGGCACTTCATCAGAAATTGTCTCTTCTACAGGCACTTCATCAGAAACTGTTTCTTCTACAGGCACTTCATCAGAAATTGTCTCTTTTACGGGTAATTCTTCCGAAATTGTCTCTTCTACGGGTAATTCTTCTACGATATCTTTGAGTATAATCTCTTCCTTTACTTCATCCAGGTTCTCAACAGGTTTAAATATTTCGCCAATATCAAGAGATTGATCTTCTATGGTAACTTCCTTTTTTTCTTCTTTACTATATATTTCTTCATAATCTTCTTTTTCTGTTTCTACGTAAGGCTTTTCTGCTTTTTCTTTGATTTCTGCCGCTGTTGTTACCAGTTTTGCCCTGGCTTCTACAAGCCTGATGGTTACCACATTTTCTTCGTTTTTAGTATTCTTGAGTAATTTTTCTTTTTCTTCGATTAATTTTTCTATATGTCTCAGGTCTTTTTTAGTTTCTTTCCATTCTTTCTCTTTATTTTTTAAGATTGATCGGGTACCTTCGAGTTCATTTTCTAAATTTTTTTGTTTTGTTTTTATTTTTTTAGTATCTTTCTTTGCTTTTTTCCCGGAAAGTTTACTTTCTATAGAGCTTATTTCATCCTGTTTTTCTTTGATTTTATCGTGAAGATTTTTTATTTCTCCTTCAAGAGATACATTTTTATCTGTCTTCTCCCTGAGGGAACTTTTACTGGTTTCAATTTCTTTTATTAATGATTCTGTCGAAGTATATAGTTGCTTACTCTTTTCTTTAAGGTGTATAACATGATTACTGATTTTCTGTATTCTGTCAATTTCATTATGGTCAAAAGTAAGTACGACTCCTTCTTCTTCTACCTGGAATATCTGCTTCCCTTTGATGGAATCGTCAATTTCTTCATATCCGTCTTCATCTATAATTTGAACATATTCTACTCCATCTTCTCCATGGATAATTTCATATTCTTCTCCGTCTTCTCCTTCTATAACCTCTATATACTCTTCCCCGTCACCTTCTTCTCCCTCTATAACCTCATATTCCTCTCCGTCTTCTCCTTCTATAACCTCTATATATTCTTCCTCTTCACCTTCGTCAACCTCTTCTTCTATGACTTCATATTCTTCTCCGTCTTCTCCTTCTATAACCTCTATATACTCTTCCTCTTCACCTTCTTCTCCTTCTATAACCTCATATTCTTCACCTTCTTCTCCTTCTATAACCTCTATATACTCTTCCTCTTCACCTTCTTCTATCTCTTCTTCTATGACTTCGTATTCTTCCTCACCTTCTTCTAAATCCTCTTCCTCTACGACTTCATATTCTACTCCGTCTTCTATTATAATGGTTTCTCTTTCCGAAGCATCTGAGAATAATATCTCTTCTTTTTCTATAATGGCTATTACTTCGTTTACCTTCTGTTTATCAGTATCTTTTTTATTTTTCTTCAGATCTTCTTCTGCAGGGATTCTTTCTTTTACTGAAGCTACGGTAGACGTAATCTTTTCTAAGAGGTCTCTTTTTAGATTCAGGTATTTCTTTTCCATATCTTTGAATTCATCTTCTATTGAAGAAAATTCTGCTTCACTTTTTGCAACATTACGGGCACTCTGAGCTGCTTTTGATTGACTCTCCTGCAGTTCCTGCCTGAGTGAGCTGATTTTAGATTTTTGACCTGTTATATCCTGTTTTAATTTACTGGCAGTAGACTGAGTATTACTCTTTTCAGAAATACTGTACCATTTGACAGTCCTCAGTTTACTGTTAAGTTCAGATAATATGTCTTCCTGTTCTTTTAGATTTTTTTCCGATTCAAGTAATTCTTCTCTTCTTGCCTGAATCGACCTGTCCTGTGCAGTTGCTTTTTTTCTGTCTTTTTCCAATTGATTGAAGATTTTATCAAATTTTTCTTTTATTTCTCCGTATGATTTCTCTATCTGTTTAAATTTATTATTTGCTTCCCATATGCTATTTATCTCTTCAGCTGTAAACAGATAATGTCTGTCTCCTCTGGAAACTGTTATTGTATCAAGAACAGGCCTGTCTTCATGTTCGACTACATAATCTACATGCTCTGTTTCTGCTGTATCTCCTATCATTGCCCGTAATTTATCATCATTTATTTTAGATAAGACCTGTTTTACTTTATCCGATAATTTCAGGGGTGTATACTGTCTTTTTGATAAATACTCCATTACGCCTAATTCTTTTGCTTTTTCTATATGGGCATTTTCAAAAGAACGGGACAGGAAAACTACCGGTATGGATGAAGTTACTTCTTTTTCTTTTAATTTAACACATACTTCAAACCCATCCATGCCTGTCATGACAGGATCCATAATAATCAGATCAGGCTTTTCATAGGTAGCCAGTGAAAGAGCATCTTCGCCGTTATCAATCAGGATAACCGAATAACCTTCACTGATAAGAGACATACTGAAAGCTTTACCTAAAATTTTATTACCATCAACAAAAATTATTTTTTCTGTAGGCATTGTTCATCTCCTCATACCCTTATCTTTATATACTATACCCCCGCATAATATTATCAAAAAAACTATTCGACACTTTGGAAGAAAATCCTACAAAATGAATTTTTATTATTTTGGTACATAATTAAAGGGTAAAAATTAACTTGACAAAAAAGGGGGAATATGGAGAAACCTGTAGAATATTTTATTAAAAATCTTAGTAATCGGAGATAAAAATTAAATGGAACTTGCTCATAAATTAGCTGATTTTGCGGCTCAGTTACCTATAGGTAAAATACTTGGAGAACTTGACTTTTCCCAGCCGGGGATTTTAATAGGTGAAACTGCCTGTGGTAAATCTATGGTTACACCTGTACTTGCCCATCTTACAGGAGGATTCAGGAGAATTATTGTCAGACAGCCTACCAGACTTGCAAGCTATCTTGCAATGAAATCTATGGAAGACATATACGGACAGTCAGTATCGGTAGGCTGTATAAACAGGGATCAGAAAATTAATCCCGATGCGCCAATACTTGAAGTTACTGATGGAATTCTTATTGATTGGCTCAGAGATAAACAGATATGGTATGATGAACTGGTAATACTTGATGAAATACATGCTACATCGGAACAGCTTGAAATAGCAATGGGGCTTATAAAGAGACAGGGCCTTCGCCCGTGGTGTCTCAGTGCAACCATTGACCCGAAGGAAATTAAAGATTATTTTGATGCAGATGTCCACTATGTGTCAGGTATAAATTATCCTATAAGCAAAAAGCAGATATTCAAAGACCTCAGTGATTTTCTCTATGGAAATAAAAAAGAAAAAGGATATATAAAAGATAAAATAATAGAAAAAGGACACTCATGCCTTGTATTTCTGCCTACCAGATTTGAGACGGAACTGTGGGCAGCAGAAATAGAGGAGGTGTACGGTGATGATATAATATGCAAATATCTACATGGAGGTATTAATGTTCAGGAAATGGCTCCTTTTGCCCATAAGGAAAATCTGGACAAACCTTTTATACTCTTTTCCACTCCTGTGGCAGAACAGTCTATTACACTGGATCTCAATGATGTAATAGTTGTAAATGAAAAGATCTTTGTCTGTGAATATATGGGTGTGAAAAGGCAGCAGAGAACTCCCCTTCCGCCCAATTCACTTATTCAGATGATGGGGCGGTGCGGCCGTTACAGAGAAGGACAGGTTTATGTGCTCAGTTCTTACTTCTGGGAAGAAATAAATTTTGATGAAATAAGACCTACTCCTGTGTCCTATTCTCTTGCCAGCAATACTCCTTATGAACTGGCTATTATCCTTGCAGACAGAGAGGTAAAACTGCAGGATATAGAGCTTATCACTCATGTAGACAGAAGAGAATATAACTATGCAGTTAAAATATTGAAAAAGAGAAAAATTATAGACAGAGATGGAAAACTTACAAAAGAAGGACAGGTTGTAAAGAATATTCCTCTGGAATACAATCTGGCCCAGTTTGTAGCTACCGCTCCGGAACAGATCCTGGATATAGTTATCTTTGCTGCCAGTTTTGGCACTCATGGACTTTATCATATGGAAAAATTTTTCCCTGACGAAACACCTTATGAAATAATCATGGAAAGAAAGAAACTTGCAGTCCCTCAGTCGGATCTCCTGACCAAATATAATATAGTAAGACAGTTTTACGGTCTTTCAGAAGAAGAAATGAATGAAAAATCTCAATTGTTTGGCTATAATCTCCATGTCATAACAAATGCTCTGAATGCTGCCAAATCAGTTTATGAACATCTGGAAATGGCCTCCCCTGAAACTCTTCCCAGGTTGAATAGAGAACATATCAGTTTATTTCAGGAGCATGTTTTTAATATAATGCTCTACAGTCCCATAAAAGTCAGAAAAAGCCACAGCGGAAACAGTTACAGCTGTTATATAGAGCATATGAGAGCTTTTACTGACAGTGCTTCCACTGTAGAAGGAGGAATGGAAGAAGTAATATTTGCTTCGAAAACAGAGGTGGAAAACCGCCATGGTGAGTGGTTTATAAGGCTTTCAGACAATACCATATGTCCCAGGCAATTCTGGGATTGGTGCTGGCCTGAGGCGACAATAAGAGAATTCCTTCAGAAGATTACAGATATTTTTCGTGAAAGCAGTGCAGGTTTGGCAAAAAGGTATCCCGTCGTGAATGATTTTCTGATAAAATCCGGAGAGCTGTCATGTAAACTTGAAAGACTGTTTAATAAATCTCCGAAGAGTTTCAACAAAGACAGAATTGATTTTCAGGAATTTCTGGAAGATACACTCGGCAGCATTTGCATACAGGAAAGGATAAAAAGTTTAAAAGATCTGGAACATTATCTTAAAAAAGAACATATTCAACCTCCTTCTTCTGAAGATTTTATCTCTAACGAAGAAATAAAAAGGATAGAAGAAAATTTCCCCGATGAAATACAGATCAGGGATGTATCATATCCGATTTCTTATGAAAAAGGAGAGGTATCTGTTGAACTTCCCTGTGAATTAATATTTGAATTGAATGAAACAGACGTAAAGGGAATAAATATTTTTGTAAGTATAATAGAAGACAGCAACGGAAAAATTGAGAAAATATATTCCAGAAGTCTTCAGAAAGCCTGTAATGACATAAAATCTGCCATGACCAGAAAAGCATGGAAGAAAGCCAGAAAAAATATTGCACAGAAAGTCCAGATAAATCAGATGCCCAATATATTGACTAAACTTCTGGTAAAGAAACATATAACAGAATTTCATGGTGAACCGGTTTACGGATGGACGGGACTTGACTATAAAGGGAATAAATTTGCTTTTGCTCTCTTTAATTCCTTTGAAGAGGCTGACAGAGAAACGAGAAAAATTTTAGCAGAATATTTTTATCATAAAATAAGAGGGGAGTTAAATAGAATAAAAAAGGAACTTCCCCAGAGGAATCGCAAACAAACAAGGAAATATATAAACAGTAAGATAAAAGAACTGGAACAATTTGTCAGAGAAGAACTTAGAAAAGAAGATTTTAATGTGAATTCCAGGAATTCTTTTATGGAAATACAGAAGAAATTGGAATTAATGATCTGTGAACTGAGAGACGATATTTTTTCAGATTTTTCAGATGAAGTATCTTATATTGAAGAAGATTACGATGAAACACTGGTTGACGAAGATGAACTGTATTTTTAATTTTTACCGGGAAGGTACCTTCCATGAAGTGTTATAACTGTGACAGAGAAAACCTTGAGGGCAGTAAATTCTGCAGTAACTGCGGATGCACTCTTGTTATGGAATCAGATTATTCCATATTAAATCGCCGTTATAAAATTCTGGAGATTATAAGTGCCGGTGGTATGTCTACTGTATTGAAAGCAGAAGATCAGAACCTTGGTAACAGCATATGTGTTATAAAAGAAATGTCAAATTATTTCAACAGTCAGAAAGAACGTATATATGCAATTCAGAAATTTAAGGAAGAAGCTTTTATACTGGCAAAGATGAGATATACCAATATACCTGTAGTGACAGATTATTTTGTAGAAAACGACAAATACTATCTTGTTATGAACTATATATATGGTAAAAACCTCAAACAGGTTTTGCTTGCAAGTAAAGATAAAAGATTGCCTGAAGAGGAAGTTAAAAATATAGGCATACAGATCTGCGGAATTCTCGAATATCTTCATAATCTGAATCCTCCTATAATACACAGGGATTTAAAACCAACAAATTTTATACTGGAAGAAGGCTCCGGTAAGGTTATACTTATAGATTTCGGTATAGCAAGAAAGTTTGAACCGGAAAAAACAGGTACTCTTATAGGTACACCGGGATATATGGCTCCTGAACAGTATATAGGTAAGATAGATCTGAAGAGTGATATCTTCGGTCTCGGAGCCACTCTGCATCATCTTATTACAGGAGAGGATCCTGCAGACAGAGAATCTCTTGAATTCTCACTTGTTACAAAATTAAGACCTGAAATATCTCTTCATATGGAAAATATAATCAGTAAAGCCCTTGAATCTGACACATCCAGAAGGTTCCGTTCAGCTACAGAGATGAAACAGGCTTTAATGCAAAAGGAATATATAGAAATACCTGTACGTAAAAGTCCCTTTAAGCCTTCGGAAAAATCGAAAGTTCTTCCCAGGTATATGGAATTAAGTCAGAAGACAAATATTAAACCTCCCGATATAACTGCAGGCGAAACGCCGAAACGGGCAAGAAGGATAGGCACTGCAACAGTTGTACCTGCTTCGGAACGTATTATAAATGTACAGTTACACTCTTTTCTGGGTAAAGAAACAATCAGAGATATATTGAGTAAATACGCAGGTATAGATATAGGCTCAATGTATATTAAAATAGTTCAGATGAATATAGACGAGAGATATTTTATGTATCCCGCTAAAATAGTTGTAATTCCAACGCCTGAAGGTACAATTAACAATGGCCTCATAGTAAATCCCAAAAAACTGGGCAGTCTGTTAAAGAAAACCTTCGGTGACCATAATATTAAAGCTACAAAGGTTATAACATCTGTTCCCAAAAACAGAGGACATTTTTATACATGCCTTTTAAAAGAAATGGCTGAAACAAAATTTCAGGAAATTCTGCCTCAACTGGCAAAAGAGCATTTCCCTTTTTACAAACAGGGTATTATCCTCGATTATCAGGTAATACACTCCTATCTTCCGGGACAGGAAGGTAAGATGGAAATAATAGTGGGTGGAGCCGAAAAAGAGGTTGTAGACGGTATAAAGCAGACTGTGGAAGAAAGCGGTCTCGGCCTTTCAAGTATTAATTTTCAACCCTTTTTAATTAACCAGGCAATAAATCTTCTTGTAAGTGAAAATATTAAAAGTAAATGTGTTGCAGTTATAGATATTGGAGCAGAAAGCACTTCTATAAATATCGTAAAAGACGGCTCTCTATGGTATACGAGTACACTGGCTGTAGGAGGAAATGATTTTACAAAAGCTATAGCTACGGAACTGAAACTGGATTTTGATGAAGCTGAAAAATTAAAAAAGAAAAATTTGAAGTTAAATCTACAGAAAGGTGCCACTGAGAGTGAATTTGTCCTTTTCACCCTTGTAACAGGACTTATAAAGAAAATGCTCAATGATATAATAACAGTTATGGAAAATTTTAAGATAAAATATAAAATAGTATCTTCCATTCCTGTTATATTCTCGGGAGGCACATCTATAATTAAGAATTTTGATAAATATGTGGAAAACGAACTCAGGGTCAGATGCCTGAAATTTAAAATGCCTGTAAGCAAGGTAGATGATGTAAATAAAGAACTTGCCACAGAACTGGGGCCATCGCTTATGGTAGGTTTCAGTCTTTCTATGAATAAGATAATAAGAAGCGGAGATCAGCAGGAATTATCGGATGAAAAACCGCAGGAAAAGAAAAGCCTCTGGGATATTTTGACGTCGAAATTATTTTGAGTGAATAATTTTTCATTTAACGGAATAAAATACATAAAATATCGACTATTAAGGAAATCTTAAAGAGGAGGTAAATTATAATGAAAAAAATAATATTTTTATGCATCGTATTGCTGCTCTGCGTTACATATGTTCAGGCAAAACCTGTGAGTGATGAAAGAATTGTACAGACTTATGTAAACTGCAGTATTATAATCGAGGATTATGTTAAAACTCAAAATGGTCTTTACGGACTTGTAAAACAGTATAACGGAAATCTTACAAATTTTGATTTTAACCAGCAGAACGGTGCCGGTAATGCCACTGTCCGGATAAATCCTGATAAAGTCAGTTCTTTCCTTTCGGATATGAAAATCCTGGGACAGGTAGAAAACACAAATTTTTCAACTTCTGATTATACAAATGATTATTACACTTATAAAAAACGCCTTGACGCCTATACAAAATTTTCCGATATATGTCCCAGAGTAATTGAAAAATTAAATTTATCCGGCGATGACAGGGTATATCTTCAGGGAGAATTATCTCAGCTTGTAAATTCACAGATTTCAAGCATTAAAAGTTCACTGACGAGTTATGAACAGTATAATAATTATACCCAGGTTTCTATTCAACTCAGATATGCCAGAAACGGACAGGGCCAGTCAGGTATACAGGTAGATAAAACTGTGGAAATTAAAGTTCCCGGTCAGGAGAATAAATCTATTATGATGAATAATCCAGGTCTTATAATATTGTTTGTCCTTATTATAAGCAATATATTTCTGACTCTTTATCTGTTGAATAAAATTAAGAAAAATCCCCATTTCAGTTGAAATAAAGTGAGTAGTGAGTAAATTTTACTCACTACTCACTTCTTTATTGCCATTAATTTTTCTCTGAGTCTTTTCTTTGTTTTTTCCGGAACATCCTTCTGGGGGCAATTTTCCTTAAAGATTTTCACCGTATCTTTCAGAGTTTCTATAAAAACCTGGCATGGAGAACATCCGTCAATATGTTTTTCTATCTCATCACATATGGCAGGGTCAATATCATGATCAATGTAATTGGACAGTTCTGATAAAAGTTTCCTGCATTCCATTATATTCACCTCTGTTCTTTGAAGTAATCATTCAATATTTCTCTTGCATAGAGTCTTGCTCTATGGAGCCGTGCCTTTACTGCCGGAATGGTAATGGATAAAATTTCACTTACCTTTTCTCCTGAAAATCCCTGAATGTCTCTGAGGACAAAAACAGAGCGATAATCTTCAGGGAGAGTAAATATTATATAGTCTATTTTTTCTTTCAACTCTTTTTTTAAATAAACATCGTGCGGATTTTCTTTCCAATCAATAAGTTCTCTTCTTATTTTTGTTCTATAACCATCGTCAACCGGTTCGTCCAGAGAAACAGCCTGCACCGGATTCTTCTTTCTGATTACCATAAGAGCTTCATTTGTAGCTATTCTGTAAAGCCATGTAGAAAATTTACTTTTCCCTTCAAATTGATTTAATTTATTATAGGCTTTAATAAAGGTTTCCTGAAGAACTTCTTCTGCATCTTCCTGATTTCTCAACATATTCCATGCTATATTATATACATATTTTTCATGGAGCTTAACCAGTTCTTCAAAAGCTTCAAAATCTCCCTCTTTACTTTTCTTAACAAGAATTTCTTCTTCCAGAATGATCACATCCTTCTAAAATCATCAGTTCTTTCTTCTACTTCTGCTACCTGTTTTTTCCCTTCCCTGCAGGCATAACAGCCAAACCATAATAAGATTCCCATAGAAAGTACAAACATACCTAAAACAATATCCATAAAAATCACCTCTACATATTATGATACAGTAAATTAAAAAAGGATTCAACGTATTTGCTTACAATAAATTTCTTTGGATTGCGTTTTTTTACGACAGATAGATTAACTACTCACTTTATTATTTTTCTTGCCTGTTAAAATTCACTGTGTTATAATAATTTTGTTTGAAAAATTCACAAAGGAGTTGAAGCATTTTGGTAAATAAAGAAGGATTGACAGAACTCGGAATCACCAGTAAATATCTTGATACATTAATGAATGCAGTGGAACAGGTAAGATCGGGGAAATTACCTCCGGAAAAATTAAAAGAAATCATAAATCAGATGAAAAATAAAATAGAAGAAACTGCATCAAAATTACCGGAAATTTCTACGGAACTTAAAACACGTAAAGCCCAGGAAGGACTTGAAGCTGTAGGAATAATAGAAGATGGAATAAGTGTATACCAGAAAGCTTTTAATATTCTGACTCTCTTCCTTATGGAATCCAATGCTGCCCACCTTGAAGAAGGCCTTAAAGTAGTAAAAGAAGCACAGGAGAAGCTGGTTAAAGGCCAGGAGATACTATCAAAATCACTTTTAAATAGTCTGGGAAACCTCGGATAATATGATCGTAACGTGTAACGCGTGATTATACATAACTTCAAATGTTTATTAATATAAATAGATATAAATTTTATAGGGGCGGAATATCCGCCCCTATTAGGCATAATTTCTGCAAGTATAACCTGACGAGATATTCAATCCGGTTACAAGTCACGGGTTACGAATTTTAAAGGAGCTGAGAAAAATATGTTCACTAAAAAGATTTTCTTTCTATTAAGCCTTCTGTCTTTATGTATCTTATGTAATCCTGTAATTTCGGAAGACTTACCTCCTATAACAATAGGAGCAGATAGCTTCCCCTTTGAACAGGGACAGGCAGTGGTGATGCAGAAACAATTATGGGGAGAGAGAGACGAAATTTCCTTTGAAACCTCTGTCGTGGGAGGCACGAAAGATGTTCAGGGGAAACAGGCTTTTATCGTTAAAAGTATTGATACGTCCGGTGATGTCCAGGAAGATTATATGTCCAAAGACGGTTCAGGGCTTATGTATCTCGGAACAACAAGAGAGAAGTGGAATAAACTCGTTCCTGCTCTGAACCTTAAATTTCCTCTTCAACTAAATGCCACCTGGACGGCAGTAGACAGGGAAATTTCAGGCAAACATGTTCTTATAACCGCAAAAGTAACTTCTCAGGAATTTATAAAGGTTCCTGCAGGTATATTTCAATGCCTCAAGATTGACATAACATCCGGTTTTACAGATGAAAAAAGGGTAGTAAACAGTTCCATATGGATTGCTCCGGGAAAAGGTATTGTAAAAGAGATACAGCAGATAGAAGAGAAAGTCACCCAGGTAAGAGAACTTGTATATTTTCAGAAAGGCGGCAAAAGCCTTGCCGGGGCTTCATTACCATCAGGTGGTTCTCAGTGGAGCGGTAACGGAGAAAGCACCTATCATGCATACTCAAAACATCCGACAAAAGGAAGCACTATTGAACAGGATATAGTAGTCTCCTATGGATTTACCTTTTCTATAGATCCGGGAACAGGGTTCATAAAAGGACAGGGTGAAGCAAGTATTAAAAATTATAAAAATTCTTCCGATGAGGGAGGAAAATGGACAAATTATTCAGTTGACGGTGCGCCGAGGGCAGCCTTTACATTTACAGGGAAAAAAGAAGGTAATTCTCTTAATTTTTATGATGGATTTACTTCTATAAACCCTGAAAAGATAAAACTCTCAGGCGTGGGGGATGTACCGTTGATGAAAGCCCTGGAACATGCTTTTCGCCTTTCTGCATCTGTAAACGGAAACAGTGCAGGTGCCAGTTTCTCAGCAGGCACTAAAGACGGAGCATCCATTAAGATACAGTGGCAGGCGAAACAGTGACTAGTGACCAGTGAATACTGAACTCTGATTGCCAGTCATCTGTTACGGATAGTACATTTATGAAAGGAGATTTTATTCATGAGAAAATCTGTTATATTAACATTATTGTTTGTTTTTTTACTTCCCTCTGTAATCCTTGCAAATCTTCCCACAAAGGATATAGTGCCGGGAAAATCAGTGGGAGGTCTTAAACTGGGAACATCTTCGAAAGACATAAAAAAAATGATGGGAGAACCTGATAAGGTTGAAAAGGGAGAAGGAAGCCAGAAATATTTTGTTTATAATTACGATAAAGATAAAAAACGTGAATACGGACTTATGTTGACCATAGAAAATGATAAATTAATAACTATTTTCGTGTTTGATAAGAATTTCGTTGCTCCCGGAGGTCTTAAAGTAGGAGCCAGTGCAATGAAAATTCAGGAAAAATATAAAGATCAAATAGATAAGAAATATTATATTATGCAGAAAAATGACCTGGGAGGCAGTGACATCATATTCCCCCGTATAGGCATAGGATTTATGGTTAAATCAGATGCAAAAGCAGGGGATGATCTTATTACAAATATAATGATTTTAGAAGCAATACCTGACTGGACTCAGAAATAGTGAGTGGTGAAGAGTGAAGCGTGAAGAGTGGATTTTACCCTTCACTCTTCACCCTTCACGATTTTATTCCTCTATTTTCCCGTCATCTTCTTCAGTAGATACAGGAGGTGCAGGTGTTGGCTGTGCTACTTCTCTGGTATTATCAACAGCCCAGCCTTTATGGGCAGAAAGTTCACAGCTTTTTTTCGGCTCAGTACCTTTCTCAAATCGCCTTTTTGTAGAGGATGGACATTTTGAACCTGCAATCAGTCCTGATTCGGGACATATCTCTACCTCAACATAATCTCCTTTTGGCATTTCAAATTCCGCTACAGGGAGCTTTTCTTCTGCTTTTTTCATAACATCGGCCCATATCATGGCAGGATAATCTCCTCCGTAAACCCTTTCCATAGGAGAAAAATCATCATTACCTATCCAGACAGCAGTGGAAAAATCCGGTGTGTAACCTACAAACCATGCATCGCGATAGTCACTTGTAGTGCCGGTTTTACCTGCTGCAGATCTTCCTATATAGGCATTGGCACCTGTACCGCTCTCTATTACACCTCTGAGCATATCTGTAACATTATAGGCTGTTTCTGCAGGAAGAATTTTTATACCTGTTCTGTGTGAATTGTCTTCTATAACATTTCCGTCACTATCAGTTATCTTTTTTATCGTAGTAGGTTCAATTTTTGTTCCCATATTTCCAAGTATTGATACGGCAGAAGCCATTTCCACAACAGTCACTTCAGCACTGCCAAGGGCAAGGGACAGATATGGTTTTAACTCGCCCTGAATACCCATTGCATGGGCGTATTTTATTACAGTATCTATACCTACCTGTTCCAGGATCTTCACACTTATAACATTACGGGAAAGCCTGAGAGCATCCCTCATTCGCATGGAACCCATAAACCTGCCATCACTGTTCTGAGGTGTATAAGGTTCTCCCTGGGGAGAGGTAAATGTTGTTGGGGAATCACTGAAGACAGTATCGGGTGATATACCGCTGTTTACTGCCGCAGTATAGACAAATATCTTGAATGAAGAACCTGGCTGCCTTCTGGCCTGCCATGCCCTGTTAAATTGATTTTTCTGATTGTAATCATATCCTCCTACCATAACCCTTATGAAACCTGTTTTATTTTCCACACATACAAGAGCACCTTCGCTGCAATAGGCATATTCCTGTATCCCCAGATCAATACCTTTCCTTAATGCTGTCTGGGCATATTCCTGAAGTGGTATGTCAAGAGTACTGTAAACCTTCAGCCCGCCTCTGTAGACTACTTCAGAACCATATTTTTTTACCAGTTCATGAAGACAGTAAGTACTGAAATAGGGCATACGAAAACCTTTAAATCCAAGTTCCCTTGGGCCTGTCGTTTTTACAGGTTTATCAATATATTTTTTTGCTTCTTCCGGTGCAATCATAGATAGTTCTTTCATTCTGTTAAGGACAAGGGTCTGTCTTTCTTTGCATGCTTTAATATCTACAAATGGTGAGAATACTGAAGGAGCCTGGGGCAGTCCTGCAAGGACTGCGGCCTGTCCCAGATCCACGTCTGTTACTGATTTGCCGAAATAGGTTCTCGCCGCAGCTTCCACACCGAAAGAACCGGAACCGAGAAATATCTGATTTAAATATAATTCTAAAATCTCATCTTTTGAGAATTTCTTCTCAATCTGAATGGAAAGAAGTATTTCGGAAATTTTTCTTCCGTAACTCTGTTCCTGAGATAGAAAAAGGTTTCTTGCAAGTTGCTGTGTAATGGTACTTGCTCCCTGGCTCATGCCTTTTTCCCTGAGATTGGCCCAGAGAGCCCTTAAAATACCTTTTATACTTATGCCATGGTGGGAATAAAATTTATCATCTTCTATGGCAAGAAAAGCATTCACCAGATCTTTCGGCATTTTCTTAAGAGGAACCCATGTCCTGTTTTCTTCATAAAGTTCTGCAACCAGTTCACCGTTACTTGCATAAATTCGTGTTGTTTCTCCCGGTTGAAATTTCTCAAGGGCACTTATGTCTGGAAGGGTTTTGTAACAACTGTATATAATACCTGTTGCAGTACCCAGAACCAGGAGAGCCAGAAGAATAAATATAAGAATTATATATTTGAAAACTGTTTTTATTAATCTATATCTTGCTTTTTTAGTTGCTCTTGGAATTGTTATCACCTTTGTTTCCTGAATTACCTGCATGTGCAAGTAATTCAGAGATTATTCTATAAATTAAAAAAAATTCCTTTAAGAACCTGTCTAAAAACTTGACGTTATACCATGTAATTATGCATTTATGACCATTTGTTGATGAAATCATCAAACCCTTTGATTATCTGATAAGTTACGACTAAGGTTAAGAAATAAATCATGTTGTTGTAAAATTCTCAGAATCAGATCTATTCAGGAGCAAGAAGATAATCCACACTGTAATAACCAGTCAATCGCAGCGGGATCTATATTTTTCAATTTAATATAAAAAAGGATAGCTTCTGAATAGAGAGCTTTTTTTCTTATACAATCCTTTAAATATAATTTAAAGGCATCTCCTGTTACGGCAAGAGAACGATGGTAGCAAGGACCGCCACACAGGAACCTGGCCCAGCAGGAAGAACATTCTTCTTTTTCTCCTATGAAGGTCCTGTAAGGTTTAAGTTTTTTACTGTCAAATTTTTTATCATAAACAGAACCAAGGGCAAATCTTGTGTCACCGTAAAAATGGTGACAGGGATAAATAGTTCCGTCAGGAGATACAGCAATGGTATCAATTCCTGAACGACACGGAAATGGATTGGGTATCCTTATATGAAGTTTTTTTATAATATCATATACAGGTATTATATGAAGGTAATTCCTGCTTCTCATACGAAGAAATAAAAAATCAAAAAGTTTTCTGTATTTTTCTCTGTATATTTCAAGAAGTTCTTTTTCATCGTATAAGAGTTCTTCTTTGACAGAATAGAATTCAGTAAGCTCTATAACATTAAATCCCATGGCAGATAAAAGAATAACTCTGTTTACAGGCTCGCTTTTTAGAGTGTCTATAGTAGTAGTAACATATTTAAATGGATTATCATAGAGGAAGAAAAAATCAGGGAGTAATTCATTTATTCTTTCATAACTGCCTGTCCCATCAGGAAATATTCTGTTTGTGTCATGTTCGATTTTGTCTCCATCTAAAGTAATTTTTAAATAAATACCATAATCCATACAGAATTTTATTATTTCTTCTGTTATAAGTGTTGCGTTTGTTGTCGGTATTATCAAAACATCCCTGTTCTTTTTTAAGAGTTTCTGTCTCCATTTTACGGCTTCTTTTAAAATATCTATTTTCATAAAAGGTTCTCCACCTATAAATAGGAGTTCGAATCTATTTATGCCTTTCCCATGTTTCTCAAGAAAAGAAGTAATATGGTTAAACGTTTTGACAGACATATCTTTTTCACAGGAATTCCAGAGGTTAGATTCAAATTTATTATAACAGTAAGTGCAGGCCATATTACATTTCAGAGTATTGGCCAGAATAATTCTTTGAAATGTCATGGGTGCAGAATTTTTCGCAGGATAAAAAGTATCGAAGAAGCCCCTTTCCATAAGAAGTTGCAAATTATCAAGGTTATCCTTTACATAATTTTCAGGATAAAATTTAGAAAGTCTTTCTTCTGCTATATGGAATTCTTCTATATGTTTAAGATCCGTAAGAAGTCTGTTCAGATTATTATCATATTCTATCAAAGTAAGGCTCTGTGGAAAAAAATATATAAAATCTTCTGTAGATAGATTGAACCTTACCCATTCCAGATTTTTACATAATTCTTTTAATAAAGATATGCTTTTGTTCATTAATTTACCTCTTTTTATAAAATAATATAAAAATAAATTCCCGAGGGAATTTATTTTTATTGAGAAATGTACCTGTCTATATTGGATATAATTATATTAATATATTATTCCACCTGAATGATTTGCATGAAATTTAAGTTCAATACCATTTTCTTTTGCCATCTTCTTTGCTTCTTCATAACTCATAGTCTGCCCTCTGTCCCATGCTACAAGAACTGTATCCCCGCATGAGCCGGGATAAATGCGACCGTATTGATAGTCTGAAGGAACACCTGTAATTATTTTTGATGTTTTATATTCCGGAATAGTTTCTTTCCCTATACCGGTAACAGGAATCCCGTATTGATCCCTTATTGCGTAAACGTCTTTTATGTTCATTTGTTCAACCCAGAGCATTGTATTCACTTGATTGCCACAGGAAGAAGCAACATTTAAATATACGTAATTGGGTTTATATTTTTTTGTACTTGGTTTTTTTAAATTTACTTCTTCTGTACCTGATGTTGAAGGTGTAAATACATCTTTTGCTTCTGTACTATCATTTAGCACCTTCATACCTTTTAAATTTTTGTTGACTTCCATAGAAGTCGCTGAATTGATCTTCATAAAACTAACCTCCTAATTTTTTAATTAAAGTAAAATCATAAAGATATTTACATTTTGTTTATTATTAATTAATAAAGATTTTTATTAACTATTTAACTATATAATAACATAAAATGTTATTGCAATAACATTTTAATTGTTAAATTTTTGTTAACATTCAATTAAATATTAAAAACCTGTTGTTACAGTATACAGTTATAAAGAATTTATTTACTTATCTTTCCTTCCACACCTTCAATAAACCAGTTCATCTCTAAAAGTTCTTTATCTGTCATTTTTTTATCTTTTTCTACCTTTACTTTTCCATCCTGCCCTTTGATTGGCCCGGCAAATATTTCAAGTTTTCCATCTTCAATATCTTTTTTTTCTTTTTCCACCAGTTTCTTTACATCTTCCGGAACCATAGATGCCATAGGAGCAAGAGCTACATTACCTGATTTCATACCTTCCCAGTAAGAAGAAGTCTTCCAGGTACCGTTATAGACTTCTGTTGCAGTTTTAACATAAAATGGTGTCCAGTTCCATACAGGTGATGTAAGATGGGCTCCTGGAGCGAATTTGCTCATATCACAGTTATAACCTATAGAATAGACACCTTTTGCTTCTGCTGCCTGTTGCGGTGCGGCAGTATCCTGATGCTGTGCTATGACATCTGCGCCCGTATCAAGAAGACTTTCCGCTGCTTCTTTTTCTTTTCCGGGATCATACCATGTATAGGTCCATACTACATGAACTTTAGCCTTTGGATTTACCTTTCTGACTCCCAGGGTAAAGGCATTAATACCTCTTATTACTTCCGGAATCGGGTGGGCAGCTACATATCCTATTTTATTGGATTTTGTCATCTTTCCCGCCACAAGACCTGAAAGATACCTTGGCTCTTCTATGCGGCCAAAATAATTACCCAGATTTGATGAGTTTTTATAGCCGGAACAGTGCATAAATATAACATCAGGATATTTCTTTGCCACATTTTCCATTGCATCCATATAGCCAAAGCTTGTACCGAAAATGAGTTTATATCCCTTTTCGCAGAGACTGGTAAAAATCCTTTCTGCATCAGAGCCTTCCGGCACACTTTCTATATAAGTGGTTTCAACAAAATCCAGTTGTTTTTCCATTTCCTTCCTTGCTTTATCATGAGCAAAGGTCCATCCCGCATCACCTACAGGACCGACATAAACAAAGGCTACTTTAAGTTTCTTTTTTTCCGGTTGATTTGATCTTTCTTTCGGTTGACAGGAACATAAAACAAGTAACATAAGAATTGATAAAATTAAAATGATTTTCTTCATGAAAAAATAACCTCCTGAAATTTTTCATATAGTATAATTTTGTTTACTATGAACCATTCTGAATATATTATTCGACGAAAGTTGATTATTCCTTTTCTTGATGATTTTTTTATAGAATGACCATCATTAGAATTTTCTAACTGTATTTTAATCCAATTTTAAAGTTTATCTGATACAATTCAAATAAAGCTTATTTGAACAGGAGGTATATATAGATGTCAACCTATTCTCTTATAGATAGTGGTAATACGGTAATAAGCAGTGATTTGAGGAATTTTATTGTTCAGGTGGCAAATTCTTCACTGAAAACCGAAATACTTGAGTTTATTTATTATAACCCTAACAGTGTCTTTGATTCATCTCTACTGGCTGTAGAGCTTGAGAGAAAGGAAGAACAGATAAAAAGAGCTTTAAGTGATTTTGTAGAAGCAAACCTTCTTTCTCCTGTAGAAAACATAAGCGAAGCTTATTACATTCCTGTAAAAAACAGCAAATTCCTTGAATTATTAAATAAATTTGTTAAATTATATAACAGCCCCAACGGAAGACAGATAATCTGTTCCATAATTATTGACAGAACAAATGACAATCACTTTTATAAAACTTCTGATATGGTAACATTAAATTTTAATTAAAATTTTGAAATATCCATAATAATAATGAGTAACAGGCAACCTGTTACTCATTATTATTATCTGCTCTTCCCCGGGAAAGATTTTCTTCCTCATATAAAGTGAAAAAAATGGGATTTACTCAATTTTCAGTGACAGCCATGACTGTTTCGAACACAACGAATTATGAGCATTTATTCCTCCCGTCACGCGTTACGCGTTACGCGTTACGATTCTCATATAAATTAATAGATTTATGGAACCAATTACAATTTTCAGTAAAAGTGAAACTGCGTGCCGTGAAAAAACCATCTTTTATGTTGCTTTTCCAATGTGTTTGAAGTATAATTTTATATATAGAAAATTTATCTCTTTATTTTACTGCATAATCAATCTTATATGAAAAGCATGTTAAATATAGAGAGGAAAACTTTTAATGTAAGGCTGGTTGCAAGTTATGAAATAGAGTGAAAAATACTTGTTTTATATACCGCATATAAAAGGAATGTTTGTATATGTTAGAAATTATAGGCACTTTTTGTTTATTTTCTTTTATAGCATTATGTCTGATTCTTAATTATATATTTAATAGAGCACGATACAATTTTTTTAAGGAATGTGCGGAAGATCTCGGGTTAAATATTAAAAATGACCATGAAATGGCGGGTTCTTATAAGGGATATGCTGTTTCGGCAGAATTTCTTCGAAGTGATATCAGTAGCAGCAATTATCGTACCCGTTTATGTTTAACCCTTACATGTGCTAAACCTTTAAGGGGAGAAATGGTGATTTATAGTAACTTATATTATTTGATATATCTGGGTAAGGAAACTCCTGTTGTTATAAATGACCCGGAATTTAGCAGTAATTTTTGCCTTAGAATAGTAAATATGTCATTGCCGGAAGTGAATACTATACTGACGCCGGACATAAGACATACAATGGTTGAACTGAAAAAAAAACGTGGATTTTTCATAAGTGCTTATGATAAATCTATTAAGTTACAAACCCGTGCATTCAATAATGATAAAGATTTTGTAAAAGATGCACTTGAATTGATGTTTAATATGTTGAAGAATTATAGAGAGATAAGATAGGGAAATGCAAATAGTGTTCTATATTCACTGATGATGGATGAATAGTATGATAAATTTTTTAGGATTACTTTAATTTATCAAAATTTTATATGCTTGAGGAGGTTATTTATGAGTAATACAATAGGTAATAAACCAGTGACTTCAAAGCCACAGGAATTTAAGAAAGATGTCGGTACTGCATCTTTAAAAAAGCAAAGTACCGATTCAAAGCCCCAGAATATTGCAGATACAGGTAAAAAAGAAGTCCCTTCTGACCATGATACTATCAGTGTATCCCGGGGAGGAGGTAAGAATGAAACTCCTGCAGAGGTTAAGAACCATAAAAAGTTAAGCGACATGAAAAATACATGGGATGTGCAGAGTGACAGGGCAATAGCAGAAGCGGTAAATAATGCGATAAATGAAAAGGTAAAAAGTGATAAGAAAGATTTAAGTCCTGTCCTGGATGCCCCTGAAGCAGGTTTGAAAACAGGAGGAAAAGCCTTTGGAAAATTTGAATCTTCAGGAGCCAATGAAAAAGGTGAAAAAGATGATCAGATAAAAAACTATAAAGACCCCGGTGAAGGGAAGGAAGATATAAAACAGCAATGGGAAGAGTCTAAAGAAACAGATCAATCCAGAGTGTATAAAGAAACTCATGGTTTAATGGAAAATCTTCATGGGCAGGATAAATCCGGAGAGAAAGTCGATAATGCCGATGGAAGCCACACGGAAAAGACCTATGAGACAACACATAAAAAAATCGGAGAAGAAACAGAACTTTCTTTTAAAGAAGATCATAAAAGTACCGGTAAGGATGGTAAAGAAGATGTTTCATCTTCCATTACAAAACGCAATCCTGACGGTACCTATAATAAAGCATATGAAAGAACTGATAAAGATGGAAATAAGTATAAGACAGAATTGAATACTAAATTTGACGGTTCCAGTGAGAGAAAATCTGAAACAGTAATGAAAGATGGCACAAAAATCACGTCCAGTGAAATTAATGAAGCAGATGGTGATAAGAAAACTATTTCAGATGAAGTAAGACCTGACGGCACAAAGATACATAAAGAAGTAACAGTTGATGTGAACGGTAAGGAAAAGGTAATTGATAAAGTGTTAAAACCTGACGGAACTGTTGTTGACAAAGGAGAAAAAGTGGATCCTGTAAAACAGGAAGATAGGAAACCACAGAGAGCAGTCAGTAATGATGAAAAAGGCACTACGGATCAATCCAGAGTGTATAAAGAAACCCATGGTGTAATGGAAAAACTTCAGGGGCAGGATAAATCCGGAGAGAAAGTAGATAATGCCGATGGAAGCCACACGGAAAAGACCTATGAGACAACACAGAAAAAAGTCGGAGATGGTACAGAACTTTCTTTTAAAGAAGATCATAAAACTACCGGTAAGGATGGTAAAGACGATGTTTCATCTTCCATTACAAAACGCAATCCTGACGGTACCTATAATAAAGCATATGAACGAACTGATAAAGACGGAAATAAGTATAAAACAGAACTGGATACTAAATTTGACGGTTCCAGTGAGAGAAAATCTGAAACAGTAATGAAAGACGGCACAAAAATTACTTCTACAGAAAGTACCGATGGAAAAGGAAATAAGAAAATTATCTCAGATGAGATAAAACCTGACGGAACGAAAGTGCACAAAGAAGTGACAGTGGACAGTAAAGAAAAAGTAGATAAACCACCCGGTGATGATAAGCCGATAAAAGATCAAAAACCTCCTGAAATAGACAAAAGCAAACTTACAGCTACGGATAAAACAATAATTAATGCTCTCCATCTGGAGAACATGCAGCCTGGAGATAAAATGAAGCTATCTGCGAAAGTTCTCGCAGATCTTGGATTAGGTGAAGAAGTTTTTGGTGAAGGTGCTGATGTCAGTATTGAATGTGGTAGCAATGTACAATATACTCTGGAAAGGGATAAAAAGAACCCCAATTGTTATAGAATAACAGGTGGTGCTGAGGCTTTATTAGGGGTAAAAGCAGGTGCATCGCTTGTAGCAGCAGGAGAATCTGCCAGAGCAGATCTGGTATCAGGCGGAAGTGTTACCCTTCAAATGGATTTTTCAAAAAAAGGTGAAGCCACAAATACTGCTTTATATGCAGTCCGTTCTGCACTTCAATCCGGCAATGCACCAATTACTATGCTGGATAAGTTAGACTCGGTAGCTGAAGGACTCGGTGCAGATTTACTCCCTGGAGATTCTACAGGTAAATTTCTTTCAGATCATTTTAAATCATTAAAAGTAGAAGGCGGTATTACAGGTGAACTGGGGGCCAAGCTGGCACTGGGTCTTGGACTTGATAGTAAACTTCTGGCTAAACTTTCAGCGGGAGGAAGACTGGAACGTCAGATTGATCCTCAGACAGGTAAAACCACTTCCTGGGATGTTACAGGTTTTCTTGCCGGTAGTGCAGCTTTAAATTACGATAAGTTTCTTCCACTGATCGGTCCTGACGTTCTCAGATTACAGAGTAACCAGGCAAATATTCAGGGTAAATTGGCTCTGGAAGAAACTACCCATATCCCTGTAGGTGAAGATGGGAAATTGGACCTGGATAAAATGAACAGTGATATTGCATTGAAGGTTAATTTAGGTGCAGAAGCAGATATACTCAATGGAATAAAAACAAATGGCTTTGAACTGGAAGGTTCTGCATCAATAAATAATATACTTACACTCCCTTCAATACCTGCTGAATATAGAGAACAGATGAAAGAAGCTTATGAAAAAAAGGATTATGCAAAATTTCAGGATTTATGTGTAAAAGTTCTTCCTGATATTAAATTGAGCGGTAAATTAGAAACCTTCGAAAGAACTAATATGGCAATTAAAGGAAAAGTGAGTGGGAAAGAGGGTGTAGGCGGAGGTGTGGAAGGAACTGCCGGCATGGACTATATAGCTACCCAATCATCTGATGAAGGAAATATTACATTAGATGCTAAAGGCCTTCATACTAAAGGCGCTCATTATGAACATGGTATTAAAGACGATAATGAAAATAAAGCATATGACATGACCTGGGAAGAGATTCTCAGAACGGTACAGGAAGCACCTGATATAGTAGATACAGGTGTATAGATTATCCATACATTTTGACATACACATCCCTGCATGACTGAAGTTCGTGCAGGGAAATCTGTGAAATATTTATACTATTAGACAGCCACAATGATTAAGATGTGTGTCATTGCGAGGAGCGATAGCGACGAAGCAATCCCGTCGTATAAGCTTCTACCAGTGGGATTGCTTCGTCGCTTCGCTCTTCGCAATGACAAAATGCGTAACTCCTGTTAAAAAGTTTTTTTACTAAGTACCGTAACAGGTAAAAGGGTATCCGTAAAAAGCTTCTGCCTGGCAGGCTCTGGAGAAGAAAAATTAGTTTTTTATATAGTATTAAAAATCAAATAAGGGTTAATTTATTGTCTGTAAAACAAATTATATAAGGCAAATTATTTTTCTTCGTAAGAGCCTGTCAGGCAGAAGCTGATAAAATGGTTACTAATTTACCTGGAGCGGTAATTAGTACCGTAACAGGTAAAAGGGTACCCGTAAAAAGCTTCTGCCTGGCAGGCTCTGGAGAAGAAAAATTAGTCTTTTATATAGAATTAAAAATTAAATAAGGGTTAATTTATTGTCTGTAAAACAAATGATATAAGGCAAATTATTTTTCTTTGTAAGAGCCTGTCAGGCAGAAGCTGATAAAATGGTTACGAACTTATTTGGAGCGGTACTTAGTACCGTAACGGGTAAAAGGGTATCCGTAAAAAGCTTCTGCCTGGCAGGCTCTGGAGAAGAAAAAT
>DAIOEN010000111.1:0-109 GCA_036746235.1 Vulcanimicrobiota bacterium
AAGAGGAAGAAGAGGAAGAAGAGGAAGAAGAGGAAGAAGAGGAAGAAGAGGAAGATAAAAAAGAGGAAGGTATATCTTTTGATGAACTGGAAATAGAAGAGGATAAAGA
>DAIOEN010000111.1:209-23520 GCA_036746235.1 Vulcanimicrobiota bacterium
GGATAAAGAGGAAGGTATATCTTTTGATGAGCTGGAAATAGAAGAGGATAAAGAGGATAAAGAGGAAGGTATATCTTTTGATGAGCTGGAAATAGAAGAGGATAAAGAGAAATCTTTTGATGAACTGGAAATAGAAGAGGATAAAGAGAAATCTTTTGATGAGCTGGAAATAGAAGAGGATAAAGAGAAATCTTTTGATGAGCTGGAAATAGAAGAGGATAAAGAGAAATCTTTTGATGAACTGGAAATAGAAGAGGATAAAGAGAAATCTTTTGATGAACTGGAAATAGAAGAAGAAAAAGAGGAAGATATATCTTTTGATGAACTGGAAATAGAAGAGGATAAAGAAGAAGAGGGAGAAGATTTATCTTTCGATGAACTATTAGTAGATGAAGACAGTAAAGGTTTGGAAACTGAAGAAATTAAGAAAGAAAAGACTGAGATAGAGGAAGATAAAGGCAGTCATACGGAGACACCTGTTATAGCACATGTATCACAGGCATCTGAAATTCACTTACAATCAATAGAAAAGGTTATTAGTGAAATACATGATATGTTAGATACGAATTTTACAGAGGTAAAAGATACTATTGGTATAATCTCAGATAATGTTAATAAGCATATAAGTAATCAGACCAGTCAAACAGTGAGTTATTTAGATGAACTACTGGAGAAAATGACCGGTAAAATAGTGAAAGAAATTAACTCGGTACCCAAAGTATCTGAAACAATGGAAATTTATGTTGATAAAATCAGTAAATTACTCTCCAGCCAGAGTGCTGTAAAAACTATAGAATTTAAAGATATAGATATCTACAAGGATCTTCAGAAAGAGCATCAAGAAACCATTATAGAACTGGAGAAGTTACAGGGAAAGATACAGAGTCTTGAAAAAGAAATTGAAGATTTTAAATCAAAGAGTCTCGATCAGAAAAAGTTAATCAAAGAGAAGAGCGAACAAATCTTTGAAATGACAGCAAATATAGAAAAAATGAAAGCCAGTGGAGGGTATTCTGCAAAAGAAGATGAACTGGCTAAAGAATTAGAGAACAAGAATAAGCTTATGGAAAAACTGGTAAGCAATGTTAAAAGTCTTGTGGAAGAGAAGAAAGAACTTGTAAAAGAGAAGGAAAAAGCGGAAAAGGAAAAAGCTGAAGCAGAAGAAGCTAAAAAGACCTTTGAAAAGAAGCTTAAAGAAAGCGCAAGTAAATTATCAAATAAATTGAATGAAATAGACAGATCAGATATTAAAATAAAAGAAGCAGAGAAAAAACATAGAGAACTGCAGAATAAACTGGAAGCTTCAGAGAGAGAACTTAAAGCTCTGAAGAACGATCTGGAGAAAAAAGATATTCGTATCTCTCAACTCAGTAAAGAACTGGAAGAAGAAAGAAATAAAGGCGGAGGAGGCCTGAGTGGTTTCTTCAGGAGGAAATAATTGATAATTATTAATAGGGCATTTATGGTATAATAAGTAAATGCCCTATTTTTTTATAAGTATTCAGGAGTAGTATATCAGCTATAAACAAAATGTCCTTAAAAAATGACAGGGATTGTACAAATAAAGGTATAAATATATGAAACTTTACTGCCCGAACTGTGGTAATGAAAATCAGGATAGTAACGTAAAATGTATCTTCTGTGATACTATATTAAGCAGATTCAGTAAAGGAGGACTTCTTACACCGGGGTTAATCCTTCACTCTAAATATCAGATAGTAAGGCAAATCAGTCAGGGAAAATTAAGCTCTATTTATTGTATAAAAGATGTTACCAATAAAACCCTCCATGTTCTTAAAGAATTACATTGTATTACCTATTCAAAAAATCAGAAAGAATATTTACTTAACAGATTTGCCCAGGAAATTGAATTATTAATGAAATTAAAACATCCAAATCTGCCGGCAGTAGTCGATTCGTTCAATCTTTACGGAAGATATTATCTCGTTATGGATTATATAGAAGGATATGATTTACAATATCTGTTGAATAAAAGCAGTAATAAAAGTATTCCTGAAAAACTTACTGTAAAATGGGCAATACAGTTATGTGATGTTTTAATTTATCTTCACAGATTAAATATAATTCACAGAGATATAAAACCATCAAATATTATGGTCAGAGAAAAAGACGGTAAAATATTTCTGGTTGATTTTGGTCTTGCCAGAGTAATTGAAACAGAAAGGGAACTTACCAAAACGGCAGTTGGTACAGAAGGTTATATACCTCCCGAACAGTATGCAGGTAATCCTGTTCCTGCAAGTGACATTTATTCGTTAGGAGTTACACTTCATCATCTCGTAACAGGAGAATTTCCTTTTGTACCTTTTATATTCAAACCTATAAGAAATTTTAATCCCGGTCTTTCTATAGAACTGGAAGCTATAATAGAAAAATGTATTAATCTTAAACTTGAAGAAAGATATTCGTCTGCTATGGCATTAAAAAGAGATTTGATGTTAGTGAAAGCATCTTTAACCTCTACCAGACTCAATAAATCGGAAGAACTAAGACCTACGAAACCTAAATTCACCAAAATACTTAAACCGGAACAAAAAAAATACAGTATACCTCTGGAGATAACAGAACGCGTGTCAGCACTTGATAGTGACGTAGCACAAAAAATGCTTAGAAGTATTGAAACCTTAAGCAGAAGTCACGTTTTACCCTATTTAATCCAGATGATGCATAATAAAGATGTAGAAGTCAGACGGGCTGTAGCTACAGCTCTTGGCGGATTAAAAGACAATAACGCAGTAGGATATCTCATAGAACTGCTCAGAGATTCTGATAGTCAGGTAAGACAGCTGGCAGCATGGGGTCTTGGGGAATCAAAAGATAAAAGAGCCCTCCACCCACTCCTGGAAGCTCTTATGACAGGAGATGGAGAACTCAGAGGTGGTGCAGCCCTTGCACTGGGTGAATTAAAAGATAGAGAAGCAATTAGCCCGTTAATAGACACCTTTTCAAGTGACCCGGAACCTATGGTTCGTAAAAGAGCAGTCAGAGCTATAGGGGAAATAGGTGACAGAAGTGCCTTATCATGCCTTGTTAACAGACTTGAGAAAGAGCAAGAAGAACCTGTAAAACGTACTATTTCCTGGGCTATAAAAGAATTACAATAAGTTTAATTAAGCTATATCATGAAGTGTTTTTGCAACAACTCACTCTTCATCGCTGCGGAAATTTTCAAATTCTTGACTTTTTTTTATCAGAGAGATATAATATTGAAGTATGTTTAATAAAATTAGCATAAGTTTAAAGAGGTAAAAGTTATGTTAAAAAAATCAGTTCTTTTGCCTGGCAAAACCCTGATGCTGTTTATGCTTGCGGCATCATTTTTTATTTCTATTGGTATAGTCTTTGCCAGTCAGTCAGTCAAAATTCGTTATGTATCAGAAGATAATGTAAATCTAAGGTGTAAACCATCACTCAGTTCTGACGTAGTAAGAGTCCTTAATAAAGGGCAAAAATTATATGTGAAAAACTACAAAAACGGCTGGATCTCTATCGAACTTTCAAACGGTATAACAGGATGGATAAATGAAAAATTTGTAACTGCCCAGAAACCGACTCATTCAGTAAACGTATCTTCCCGTGGTGATATTTCAACAATGAAGGTTCGTTATATAAACTCTGAAGGTGTTAATCTCAGGCAGTCTCCATCTCTATCCAGTTCCATAGTCTCTGTTTTAAGCAGAGGGGAAAAAGTTTTTGTCCAGAGTTACAAGTCCGGATGGATAGGAATTTATCTTGAAAGTGGGAAAAAAGGCTGGGTACATGAAAAATTCATATCTACCTCTCCAGGTAATGGAGATGAATGTAAAGTTAGATATATTATAGGTAATCAGATAAATGTCAGGAATTCTCCGTCACTTAACGGTAAAGTAATTGCCACTGCCAGTCAGGGAGATAAAGTTAAAGTAATGGCATATAAAAATGAAGGATGGGTAAAAGTATTATTTTCAGACGGACGGACCGGGTGGGTTCATGAGAAATTCATAGGGAAAGAACCTGCACAGACACCGGGAATGAAGATACGTTACGTGCTCGGCACCCATGTTAATTTAAGGGATAAACCATCTACAAATGCTGCTATAGTTGGTTCCGTATCGAGCGGCGAAAAAGTCCTTGTAGAAGCATATGATGATTCAGGCTGGGCTTATATAGAATTATCAGGAGGGACAAATGCATGGATTAATGTTGAATTTATTACCTCTTCTCCTGTATATCCCGGCATGAAAGTAAGATATGTCTGTGGAAATGGTGTAAACGTAAGAAGTAAAGCATCTCTGAATTCTTCTGTAGTAACAATTGCCAATGCAGGAGATAAAGCTTTTATCAAAACTTACGATAGTTCAGGATGGGTAAGTGTTGTTCTGGAAGGAGAACGTAAAGGATGGATTAAAGAGAAATATCTTACAGACTCACGGAATGCACAGAATACCGTAACATCTTCAAAAATAAGATATATTCAGGGTAACGGTGTAAATGTGAGAAAAGGTCCATCACTAAATGAGAAAGTTATCACAACTGTTAATAATGGTCTGGAAGTCCGTGCTGAAAGTTATGATAACGACGGCTGGGTACTTATTTCAACAAATAAGTATAAAGGCTGGGTATATAAAGGTTATATAGGTGTAGATGTACTCCCTGATGAAATGGTGGCCATATCATCAGGTTCTTCCGGCAGTTCATATAAAACTCCCGTAAGTAGCAGAGGAAACGGACTTGTTGATACAGCTTATTCATACATGGGTGTTCCCTATGTATGGGGTGGAACAACATCCTATGGATTTGATTGTTCCGGATTTGCCCAGAGGGTTTACGCAGATAATGGTATTTCCATTCTAAGAACCGCCGATGCTCAGTTTACCGAAGGTATTTCTGTAGGAAGAAATGAATTACAGCCCGGAGATATGGTGTTCTTTACAACCTATACATATGGTGCGTCCCATGTAGGTATTTATATCGGTAATTCAGAATTTATTCATGCATCATCAGGGGCCGGTGAAGTAACAATAAACAGTCTGAATGATTATTATTACAATGAAAGATTTCTTGGAGGACGCAGAATTCAGTAAAATATAAGTGACTGGTGAGTGGTGAATAGTGAGCAGACAGGTTTGTTTTCACTTACTACTCACAAAAAATATAACAGGGGCGATTAAATCACCCCTGTTATTATTTTTCAGATATTTTTATTTAAGCTGCTTTTTCTACTTTTTCTACTTTACTGTCTATTTTACTGCCTGTGTCAGTATTTGCGCATGTATCAGTCTTTGAGCTGTCTGTACTGGTAAGGGTAGAGGATTTTCGAGAATCTGTCACATAAAAACCAGATCCTTTAAAAATTATACCTACTGGTGATATTAATCTATTTGCTACTGATCCACAACGTTCACAATTCACTTGCTGCCCGTTTAATTTAAAAGTAAAATATTCAAATTTATGTCCACAGGTAGAACATCTAAAATCATAGATTGGCACAGAAAATCCCCCTTGCAGATAAATTTAATAATTTTCATCGAGTAATTATAAAACTTCACTGACATTCTGTCAAGTATTTTTTGGATTTGACCTTATTACAAAAATTGAGTTATAATCTAATTACATGTAATTTCATACATGGCAGTAATTATTACAGGCGTATTTCATAAGTTATTAGAATTTAAATATTCGTAATGCGTAATGTGTAATGGGTTATCATCCCTTCGCATCACGCATCACGCATCACAAGAATATTAATTACTGTGAAATTACAAATTTGAATAAAGGAGTCATTTATGGATATCAGAAACAAAGTAGTCCTTATAACAGGAGGAAGCAGAGGTATAGGGAAAGCTACAGCAAAATGTTTTGCTGATGAAGGAGCAAGAGTAATAATATGTTCAAGACATAAAGCTGACCTGGACAGAGTCTGTGAAGAAATAATTAAACAAGGCGGGGAATGTACGGCCATAGAATGTGACATAAGAAAATCCGGAGATGTAAAAAACCTGGTAGAAAAGACAGTAGAAAAATTCAAACACATAGATCTGCTCATCAATAATGCAGGGGCAGGTTACTACAAACCGCTTATTGAAACTACAGAAGAAGAATGGGATACGATTCTTAATACAAACCTGAAAGGTATGTTTCTTACCTGCAGGGAAGCCATAGCTTATATGAAAAAGAACAGTATGATTATCAATATATCTTCAGGTGCAGGAAAACATGGTTTCCCGAATTTTTCCGCCTACTGTGCAAGTAAATTCGGAGTCATAGGATTTACTGAAAGTATTGCAGGAGAACTTCCATTTATAAAGGTTTATTCTATATGTTTTGGCTCTGTAAATACAAAATTATTCAGAGATGCCTTTAAATATGCTCCTCCCGGCCAGCCTGAAGAAATGGCTCATGTAATAATGGATCTCTGTAAAAGAGAATATCTTAAATCAGGTGAAGCTCTTGAATTACATGAAACATCACCAAATATTTAGACTATATTATTGTTTTTTTTATCATTTTATTATATGCTATATATAAATCTTGAAAGAGGAATTTTTAATGAAAAATTTATTTTTACCTGTATGTTTATTAATACTTGTACTTACTGCTCTATCTTATTCTAAAGAGAGAACAGTAAAATATCCATTTACTATAAGGTCTGTCATGAGTGATGTAAAAGAGAAGACAGAGAAAGAATTTCGTTCTTTAAATGGTGAGCAATGGCAGACAATAATGACAGATCAATTCAGTGGTTTTCTTGCCTATGCTTCTGTAGAAGGTATGCCTGAGAGAAAGAATTTAACCGATTATAAGCTTGCCATAAAATTAGCAGACGAATTTTTGAAGAAAAACCGGGTTTTACTTGGAATAAAGGAACATTTACCGAAATGTATTAATGTAAGAGGTAATGAAAACCCTGAACTCGGATATGTATGGGTAGACTATGGAGGACAGCTTCAATACGACATGCCTGTAGAAAGTACAAGAGTATCTGTAAAAGTAGATCATCCCGGTGTAGTAAAAGAGATAAGATGTAGATGGTATCCTGATATAGAAATACCTAAAGAGCAGGGTACGGATAAAGAAAAAATAAAAGAAATTCTTACAGGACGATCGATACCCTATAAAGGATATGGAGGACAGGTACTTGCCTATATAGTAAAAGATACTGATTTAATAGAAGAAGCTCAGAAGGTTATATTTCCTTTAAGAAAAGAAAGAGAAAATATTGTGGAATTTTATATAACATGGAAGATAGAGATAAATAAAGAAGAGTTAAAGAATGCGTGGACTCTTTATATGGATATATACAGCGGACAGGATGTTTATATAAAACAAAATTTTAAATAATTCAGGAGTCAAACTATCTCCGAAATATGAATAAATATATTACAGTGTTTCTTATAATTCTTATAATAGCTCTATCGGGATGCCAGTTCAGGCCTCTGGATATAAAAGATATAAAAAAACAGAAAATAGCATTTGTATCGGAGAGAGACGGCAATCCAGAAATTTATGTTATGGATGGAAATGGTAAGAATCAGATAAGGATTACAAAAAACAGAGCCAATGAGTTTAAACCTGAGTGGTCTCCCGATGGACGTACTATAATATTTGCTTCGGAAAGATCAGGTCCTCTGAATACCGATATTTTCACTGTAAAATATACTCCCACCGGCGGAGAAAAAGGTATAGAGCAATTAACAGATTTTAACAGTACAGACAAAGATCCTTCTTATTCTCCAACAGGGGATAAAATAGTCTATGTATCATCCCAGGAAAATGCGCCGAATGAAGAATTGTTTGTTATGAATAAAGATGGAAGTGATAAACATGCCCTTACAGGAAATCCAACCTGGAGCAGAAAAGTCGATGTTCCATGGCAAACAATGGAAAAAGATGAATTAAAAACATTTGATCTGGGAGCATGGGTTTATAATTACTGGCCTCACTGGTCTCCAGACGGAACAAAAATTATCTTTTACTCCTTCGGAGTGGAAAGAGCAAATAAAATATATTTTATCAATTCTGCTTCCCCTGCAGCAGGTTCAAAGACTGTTACGAATATAAGACTTGAAAGTACAGATGATAAAGGAAATCCGAAAGGGAATCAGGTCTGGAGCACTCAACCAGAGGATCACTGGATACTTGGAGTTGTAAATGATAAAAAACAAATATTGAATCCCGTAAATGAAGAGAAACCATTATTAGTGCAGGGTATAACCAGATTGGAACTATATGCGGCAGATACCGGATGGTTTAAAGAAGGACAGAACTTTAAAATAACTGTAACATATGCAGATGGAACATCGGAAGAAATGTTAACAAAGATAAGAAAAGAAAAAACTGCACAGACCATTGGAACAACAGTATTATGGTCTGGCATAGGAGGAGATGCGGTAGGTCCGGGAGAACAGGTAGGAGCTGATAAAAGACCTGACGGTCATTTTTCTCTCATATTTCAGCTTGGAGCAATACCCATGAAATATTCCCCCACCGAATGGTCTGACAAAGACCCGTCTTATTCTCCAAAGGGAGATAAAATCGTTTTTACTTCTGACAGGGATGGCAATGAAGAAATATATATTTCCAATCCTGATGGAAGTAACCCTGTAAGACTTACAAAAAATAATGCAAGAGATTTTGCACCATCCTGGTCATCTGACGGTAAAAAAATAGCTTTCACAACAGACAGAGACGGTTTGTACAATGAAGAAATATATATAATGAATATAGATGGAAGCAAACAGATAAATGTAAGCAATAATCCGTCAAATGATCGAGCTCCGGTATGGTCTCCAGCAATTAAATAACTATATTATCGTGACGCGTGACGCGAGGATATTGCAGTTACTGCAGACTATACTAAATAATAAAACATTACATACCAAGACCGAGGCCAAGGGAATCTCCTGCCGGTGCTGCTGCTGCTTTCTTTTTGGGAGCTTTTTCTTCTACAAGCTTTGCAAGAAGCAACACCATAGTTACCTGACATCTTCCGTCACAGTTACCTCTCTGCTGATATTTCTGACATACCTTGAGAGCAGGACAGTTAATACATTGCTTTTTCTTTTCATCTACATCATCGGCGAATTTCTGCAATGCAGGATTAATATTCGGTGTATAACCGTACATGGCTAATACCTCCTTATAAAATTGTGATATTATTATAAATTTCTTGAAGTAAAGAAAATTACCTTTGAATTTTCAAGTTTTTTACTAATTTATTTTATTCCATAACCATTTATATACATGGAGAATTTTTTTTGTTATAATAATAACTACACCTTATCCTGAATTCAAAGGTGGTTATTTATTTGGATAAATTCAATCTTTTTTTTGTGTCTCATACTCACTGGGATCGCGAGTGGTACCGTTCTTTTGAAGTATTTCGTAAAACCTTTGTAGAAATTATGAAGGATTTTATAAATTTCCTTCAAAAAAATCCTGATACTCCAACCTTTACTCTGGATGGACAGACATCTTTAATTGAAGATTATCTTGAGATTTATCCCGAAGATTACAGTAAACTGAAAGATTTTATTTTTATCGGGAAAATAAAAATAGGTCCCTGGTATACAGCCCTTGAACCTTCTCTTGTAGAAGGAGAATCGATAGTGAGAAATTTATTGACAGGCGATGAACTGTGCCGTAAATATGGCAATAAACTGAATTCAGGATATCTTCCCGATGCGGCAGGATTGATCTCACAGATACCTCAGATAATGAAACTTGCCGGTATACCTCATATTATTTTCACAAGAGGAATGGGAGACGAAAAAATCCATACAGAATATAAAGTCATAGGAAGTGATAACACTGCCATTACGGCAACCTATCTTGTACAGGCTTATAATAATGCCTGCTATCTTCCGTCCAATACAAAAGAACTGAAAGAAAGAATTTTATCGGAAGTTAAAAGAATTACTGATTTTGCCTCTACATCCTGGCTATTAATGAATCAGGGAGGCGACCATAACCCTCCTCAGAAAAATCTATTTAAACTCCTGACTATATTAAAATCTTCCGGTGATTACCTGGATATTGAAAGTGGGAGTTTTGATAATTACTATAATAAGATAAAAGGACTTTTATCTGACAACCTGCCTGTTATACATACAGAGCTGAAAGGTTCAAAATACTTCCCTGTATCAAATGGCATATTTTCAGCCAGAATTGATATAAAATTAAGAAACCACTACCTGGAAAATAGAATTACAAAATTTATAGAACCATTTTCGATCATGTGCCTTATGGAAAAAAATATCTATCCTTCCGCTGCTTTAAAACGAATCTGGAAACTTCTGTTATTGAATCATCACCATGATACTATAGGAGGAACTGTTTCCGATACGGTTTACAGAGAAGCTATGGTAAGATATCAACAGGTAGAAGATCTTTTAGATGTAACCTGGAAAGAATGTCTTAATATCTATACAGGTTCTTTTGAAAAAGAAGAGGAAGAAGCAATAAAACCTGTTATAATCTTAAATACTGCTATGTTCCAGAGGACTGATATGGTAAAAATAAAATGGGCCACACAGAAAGATATAGAAAAACATATATACATGACAGATGATGAAGGAAATATTATTCCATGTCAGATTATACAAAGGAAAACAATTGAAAGACATTATCCTTTTTTTGGTTCCATGCCTGTCAGAGAATTTGGAATAATTTTCGAAGCTACAGATGTACCTGCCCTGGGATATAAAGTATATTCTCTCACACAGACGGAAGAAGAAACACCGGAGGAACATGAAGAATTCATATCAAATGAGTTTTTTCAGGTCGGTTTCGAAGAGGAAGGAACTTTTTATATAAAAGAATTATACACTGGAACCTTATGGAGTGGTTTAAACGCTTTTATAGACGAAAGTGATTGCGGTGATCTCTATACTTTTTCATCTATAGTAAATGAAAAACGTCTGAGGAAATTTACAGAAAATCTAAAATATACCACTCTGTCAGGTAAAATTCAAAAAACCCTTAACATAACAGGTACTATGGCCATACCTGAAGGTCTGGATGATACGAGAACAAAAAGAAAAGAGAAACTTCTATTATGTCCTTTCTCTATAACAGTAAATTTATATAAAGGAATTCCGCTGGTAGACTGCTCCCTTGAGATAGAAAATCTGGCAGATGACCACCGTTTAAGGGTAGTTTTCCCATATCCTTTCAGAGAAAACCATGTAAGAGCAGGACAGCCTTTTGATATACTTGAAAGAAGAGACGTAGACAGGGAAGGAATTGACTGGATTGAAAAACCGTCACGTACAAAATCCTTTCAGGAATTTCTGGATATTCAGGGAACCGGCAAAGGGTTTTCAATCTTTACAGGAGGTATTCAGGAATACCAGATACTACATGAAGATAATAAATCAGAAATAGCACTTACTCTATTAAGATCTACAGGATGGCTTTCCAGGGAAAAAAACATAAACAGAATGATTGAAGTGGCACCGAAAATATCTGTATCTCAATGTAAAGGAACATTTGTGTATCACTATGGACTGGTTCCTCATGAAGGTAAAGAAGAGGGGTTAAAAAAAGCAATATCTCTCTGGCAGAGATACAGGAATCCCCTCAGAGGAGAGGTAGTCCCTTCCATAAATTATTTACCTCTCTGTTCTTTTAATATAAAACTTTCTCCTTCCTATCTTGTAATGTCTGCCTGTAAAAAAGCCAGAGACAGGGAGACTGCAATAGTAAGATTTTATAATCCTCTCGATTCTTATGTAGAAGGGAAACTGGAAACAGGAGAGCAGTTTGAGTGGTACCGCAGGGTTAACGTGCTTGAAGAACCTCAGGAAGAACTGAAGGCATTACCTGCCGAAATAAAGGTAAAGCCAAAGGAAATCATATCACTGGAACTGGTATTCAAAAGGAGATTTACTACTTCCCGATTGAGATTACCGGGAACATAATAACTGTTTGCACTAATTTACATCAAAAATTTTTCAAAACGGCTCTTATCTATAGCACGTTCACAGGCTGTCCTGGCCGATATCTTTCCTGTATTATAAAGTTCCAGTAAAGCAACATCCATACTCTGCATGCCTTCTTCTTTACCCATCTGTATAAAAGAGGAAATCTGGCCTGTTCTGTTTTCTCTTATAAGGTTGGATATGCCGGTATTGCATATGAGAATTTCATTGACTGCAACTCTTCCTGTGCCATCGGCTGTTTTAAGAAGCTGCTGGGCTATTATGGCTTTAAGACCCTGGGCAAGTTGAGATCTGGCCTGTTCCTGCTGTTTTGCAGGGAATACGTCTATAATACGATCAATAGTTTTTGCAGCACTGTTAGTATGTAATGTACCAAAGACAAGAACTCCTGTTTCCGCTGCAGTCATAGCAAGACTTATAGTTTCAAGATCCCTCATCTCCCCTACAAGTACTATATCAGGGTCTTCCCTCAATGCTGCCTTAAGTGCTGCAGGGAATGAAGTAGTATGACGACCTACCTCCCTGTGATCAACAAGACATTTCAGAGACTGATGGGTAAATTCAATAGGATCTTCTATAGTTATAATATGGGCTTCCCTGTTATTATTAACATAATTTATCATAGCTGCCATAGTTGTAGATTTACCGCTCCCTGTAGGGCCTGTTACTATTACGATACCACGGTTAAACATAGAAATATTTTTTAAAACAGGAGGAAGATTGAGCTGTTCTATAGTAGGAATCTTTGTGGGTATAACTCTGAAAACTGCTCCTATGCCATGATGCTGTCTGAGGATATTCACACGAAATCTGGCTACACCTGGTATTTCATGAGCAAGGTCCAGATTCCCTACCCTGTCAAATACTTCTCTTGATTGTTCACCTATCAAATGTTTGACAAGGGTTTCTACCTGTTTGTCTGTCAGAGGTTTTCTCTTTGCAAAACATATATCGCCTTTTATTCTGTAAACAGGAGGGGCTCCCGATTCGAGATGAAGATCCGAACCTCCCAGTTCTACCAGTTTTTTTAGAAGTTCACTCAATTTTAAAGAAGTAAGTCCAAGATCAATTGTTTTTACTTCATTCACAGGTTCTTCTTCCGAAGCCAGTTCATTAAATTCCGGTGCAGGTTCAATAAATTCTGTTCCCGTATCCAGTTCTGAAATATTGGCAGTAATGGAAAGGGTTGACACGGCTGATGAAGGTTTCTTACGAAACTTGCTGAAAAACTCCATAATTATCCTCCCAGTATCTGTTCCATACTCTTAAAATCTATAGCTCTCTCCAGGGCGTCTTCCCTGGAAATTATCCCGTCTTTAACAAGGTCTATAAGACTGTCATCCATAATAAACATACCATGCTTTTTCCCTGTTTGCATGGTAGAAAAAAGCTGGTAAACTTTATTTTCTCTTATAAGATTTGATACAGAGCTGGATGCAAGCAATACTTCAACTGCCGGTACTCTCCCTTTACCGTCGACAGCAGGTATCAATTGCTGACTTATTACACCTCTTAAGGATTCACTGAACATTGTACGAATCTGAGATTGCTGTTCCTGAGGGAAAGCATCTATAATACGGTTAACAGTAGATATGGCATTATTTGTATGAAGAGATGAAAAAACCAGATGACCTGTTTCTGCAGCAGATATGGCAAGCTGAATTGTTTCAAGATCTCTCATTTCTCCGACCATAATCACATCAGGATCTTCACGGAGACATGCTTTAAGCGCTGTAGCAAACTTATCAACATCTCTTCTGACCTGTCTCTGAATGATTAAAGAATTATGATTTGTAAAAACATATTCTATAGGATCTTCAATAGTTATTACATGAGCAGACCGTTTTTTATTTATTAGATCTATAAGTGCTGCAAGAGTAGATGTTTTCCCGCAACCGCTCGGACCTGTCACAAGGACCATACCATGGTGATGATGAATCAACTTTTCCAGAGACTGCGGAAGTCCCAGTTCTTTGAGTGTTGGAATTTTCCTTGGTATTCCTCTGAGTACAATATTTATACCGTTTTTCTGAAAAAATATATTTGTTCTGAAACGATTAACAGGAATTTCCTCTCTGTCCAATTCATAAACAAGATCTATATTTTTTTCTTTTAGAAATATTTTTTTTTCTTCCTCTGAAAGTAAATTCATTGCCATATCTTTAACATCTTCGGCATTTAAAACAGGGAGGTCAGTCTTTTTTAATTTTCCATATATCCTGACCATAGGACAGCAACCGGATGGAAGATGAATATCAGTCCCTTCGTGTCCGATCATTTCATTTATATAAGTATCCAGTAAATTAGCCATAATCCTCCAGAAACAGTAATGAGTGAAATTATTATTTACATCATAATACATAGATATATAAAGCATAAGGAATTACAATTTTTATATACTATATATTAACTATTTTTATAATTTTGTAGATAAGAAAACTCAATATAATAGTGCAATTATAATACAGATCAGAACTATTTGCAATCACAAAAAAACCCTGCTATTACAGGGTTTTTTATATTACACAGCTGACGATAAATTCTACAATTATTTCTTATCCTTTTGAGCCTTCATAACTTCTTCTTTACCGACCTGTGCTTCTTTGTTTTCAGGATCAAGCTCAAGGGTTTTATCATAGCATTTCATGGCTTCTTCATACTTTCCGTCTTTTACCAGCACAGATGCTTTTCCGTTCCATAGAGTAGGAATATCACCGCTTATTGCAATAGCTTTATCATAATACTTGATTGATTCTTCATATTTGCTCTGTTTATAAAAAGAATTTGCGATAAAATAAAGAGCATAAAGATTATTGCTATCTTTTTCCAGAGTTTTATTAGAGAAATTAATAATTTCATCATATTTACCCTGTTCTTCCAGGGCAGTACATTTTGTATAAAATGCATCATTATAGTCAGGTTTAATAGAAAGGATTTTATCACAACATGTTATACATTCATCGTATTTTTTCAAAGATAAAAAAGCATTGGATTTGATGTACATAGCATCGGTATTCCTGGGGTCAATGTCCAGAACTTTATCAAATATACTGATAGCTTCATCATATTTGTTCTGGCTATAAAAAATCCAGGCTTTATAAGCCAGGAAATCTATATTTTTAGGGTCCTTATCCAGAACTCTGTCACAGCATTTGATAACTTCTTCAAATTTACCCTGTTCCTGCATATCGGAAAATATAGTATCAACCATTTCGGTAATTTTAGGCTCAATATCTATTATTCTGTAAATACATTCTAATGCTTCTGTACTCTTTTTCTGTTCTCCTAAAATAAAATACCTGCCGTAATAAACCTGAACACTGTTAGGATCGATTTCCAGTGCTTTATCATAACATTTCAGTGCTTCATCATATTTAGCGCTTCTGTATAATAGAAAACCGAGAGCATAAAGGGCATCAAAATTCTTCGGGTCTATTTCAAGTATACCGTTAAAACATTTAACTGCTTCATCAAATTTATCCATACCGTAAAAAACATAGCCTTTTGCAGCTAACGCATCAATACTTTTCGGGTCTATTTCCAGGGCTTTATCATAACATTTAATAGCTTCTTCAATCTTGCCTTCTTCTGTCAAACCATTCCCTTTATCTATCAATTCCTTAACCGTTTCAGCTTTTACAGGTACCATACCTGTCATTACAATCAATAATACGAGACCAAATATAATAAATTTATCAAAAAATTTAAAAAACATAAATTACTTCCTTTCCATGACTGAATATTTACATATTCTTCATCATTTTTAACATTTCTTCTTTTTTGGCTTTCCCATCTTTATTTTCCGGCTCAATTGAGAGAACCTTATCAAAATACTTTATAGCTTCTTCGTATTTTCCCTGACCTGCCAGAGCTATTCCTTTATTAAACCATGATATAACAGACTGATCAAACTCAAGAGTTTTATCAAAACATGTTACAGCTTCTTCATATTTACCAAGTTCATTTAAAGCCATACCTTTATTGAGCCACAGACCGTGTTCTGTATAGGCGGCCCCTCATGTATACCTGCAGAGATATTCCAGAGCTTTATCAAAACAAGTGATTGCTTCTTCATATTTTTTCTCTTTCATCAAACAATTGCCTTTATAATAAAAAATCTGAGAATTTGCAGGCTCAATAGCAAGTATTTTATCACAGCACATCAGGAGTTCTTCACTATGTCCGCACAGATCCAGAATATAAGCCTTATAAGACAGATATCCTATATTGTCCGGATCATCCGCCAGGACACTATCACAACATGTGAGAATTTCATCAAACTTTTCCTGCCTTTCCAGAATAAAAAATTTATAAGATATAACATCTTTATTTTCAGGTTCGATTGCCAGTATTTTATCACAGCACTTTACAACTCTATCCAGATCACCGAGATTTTCCAGAGCATAACACTTATAGTACCAGAAATCCATATTTTTCGGATAAAGTTCCAGCGCTTTTTCAGAACATTCAAGCATTACTTCGTATTTTCCCAGTTGATCCAGGAGAGGATAAATAGAACTACTGATTAAAGAATTCTGATGATCAATTTTAACTATTTTAACAAAATACATTACACATTCTGTATCTTTATCCTGAAATATAAGAGCATGCCACATAGCATCTAAAGCGTCTATATTTTTACCATCAATCTTTAAAGCTTTATCACAGCAGGCAACACTTTCTTTGTATTTCTCCAGGTATGTGAGAGCATTTGCTTTCTTTATCAATACATATATCTGTTTTGCGTCAATCTTTAAGGCTCTGTCATAGCATCTGATAGCTTCCTCATAACTGCCTTTATCAAAAAAAGAATTCCCCTTATCCGCCCATTCTTTAAAGGATTCAGCTTTTACCGGAAGATAAGTGAAGAGCATAATTAAAAACAGACTTGCCATAACCTTTTGAAATCTCATAGATAGTAATTCCTTTCTTTAACTAATATTTATTTTTCACCTCCGTTCTTAGAAATCGTGACGCGTTACGCGAGTATACTAATTGTTCTAACAATTTACCGGAGTTGTTTTTCTTGCAGTTCTTAATAAAAATTCCCTTATTTTCAAATCTATAACCCGACTCTAAAAACATCAATTATTCTTCACACAAATTATAGCCGGCAAGATAGTCTATATTTTCTCTGAAACTTTGTATAAATGACAATCTTGCCGGCTATGATTTTATTTCAAAGAATAAGGATTTATCTTATAATGATAGGAATTATTATTTGTATTTTCTCAGGCTTTTATAAAAGTCCTGCATAAAAAATTATTAAAAAAATATGACCCTTTTCTCTGATGTATCTGGTAATATAGAAATAGACCAGGATTTTCTGGATTTCAGAGATGGCAGGAAAATATTATAATTGGAAACTGTCCTGATGCAGATCTCCAGGCATAAGCCTATAATAAATTGTTTTTATAAAGATTGGAGTGATTTCTATGGAACATATTTTACAGGAACATCACAGACGTATAGCATCTCCTGATGAAAAAAAAGATAGTAAGGGAAATGTTATTTATATACTTCCTCAGGGGACGGTAATTAAAGAAAGATATGAATTGACCTATCTGACTGCCGGTGGTATGGGAATAATATATAAAGCGAGAGATAAAGAAACAGGTCTCGATTGTATTATAAAAGAGATACTTATTACGGGAGAAGAAGAGCTTTATCTGAAATCTATTCTCAGGGAAAAAGATATGCTGTCTAAATTTTATCATCCTGGAATAGTTAATCTGCTTGATTTTTTCCAGCTTACCGGTGGATTTTATCTTGTTCTGGAATTTATAGACGGTTTGCCAGCAGATGAACACATAAAAAGAAATCATAAAGACAGTAAAGTGCCTCTTAATAAAATCCTTTACTGGTCGTTGCAGCTATGCAATATTCTGGAATATATCCATAGTATGTCACCTCCTGTCATATACCGTGATTTAAAACCGGAAAATATTTTAATAGACAGCAGGGAAAAAATAAAACTGATTGATTTCGGTATAGCAAGAACATACAAGGAACAACAGTTAAAAGATACAGAACCGGTCGGTTCGCCGGGGTTTGCTTCCCCTGAACAGTATGGAAGAAGTCAGACTGATGGAAGATCCGATATTTACAGTCTCGGTGTTCTTCTTCATTATTTCCTTACGGGACTTGATCCGAGAGAAAAAGAAAAATCTTTTATCTTTGAGCCGGTAAGAAAGATAAATAAGGATATACCGAAACAGATGGAAAATATTATATCTAAATCTCTTTCTTTAAAACCGGAAGACAGATTTCAACATATAGGTGAAATGAAAAATAGTCTTGAGGAAATAGCAAAAGATTATCCATGGAAGGAAGACACAGAAGGAGAAGAAGTGCCGGAAGAATATGATGAAGAAAAACCGGTAAAAAAATCTCCTGGCTATATATTGAGAACTATTTCTTTTATATGTGCGGACCTTATTATGTTATTACTCATATATTATTTTATAATACCGAAAACAGCAGGAATTGCCGAAGGTATGACCAGTAGTTTAATGCGCATGCAATGGGAAGACGGATGCAGATCTAATATATGTCATATAGCAGATTCTATAGATAAATATAAAAAAGATCATAACGATCTTTATCCGACGGAGTTGAATTCGCTGGAAGGGAAATATATCAACAGAATGCCTGTATGTCCTCATAGCAGAAAAGGTTATTCCTATGATGTATCTGATAAAAGAGATAATTTTACATTATATTGTTCTGTCCCCGGCTGCCATCCTGATTATACTTTAAAAGATAAACTTGCTCTACATAAAAAAGAACGTTATCCTCAATATACGCCTGGTAACGGTCTTGTAACAAACTGGAAAAGTTATACCCACTGGGGAGGAGACATCAAGTCTACTGAAAACACTGAGGAAGAGGTGAAATAAATCATGAAATGGTTATTATCCTTATTGTTCATATATGTATTAACATCACAGGCTTTTGCCTGAACGCCCAATCCGAGTGAGAAGTTTGCTCACTCCTGTCCTTTCATATTTGCCTGGGCAATACTGATGGGTTTTTATTTTATATGGAATTTTTTTACTTTATATCACATAAAGGAAAATTCTTCTCCTTCAGAAGCTGAAATAATAGATTTAAAGCTAAGAAGGCATTTTTCAGGAGCTATTACTATAACGTTATTTACAGTAGGTTTTATAATGATAATACTTATGATCATTTCACTGATTATTATATTTGCTTCTTTAACTTATGGTCTTTCTCTTATTCTATTATTACCTCTCATATTCATTATAATAAAAAAGAGGTCTTTAATAAAATCTCATCCTGTTATGGGATTTATAAAAAAGATCATAAAGTGGATTTCTATAGCTACAGGGATAATCTTATGGATTACCCTGATGACAGATCTTTCTGTATTTGTTGCAGCAACCTTCTTTTTCATAGGTCTGGTATATTTTATAAAAAATTTCATATATCTGTTCAAAATGTCTTCCATGTCCTGGTATTCCCTGAGAGCCAGATATATTGCCATACATGTTATAATTATTATACTCATGGTATGGAGCTATAATATGTGTATTAATTATTTTCCCGGGTAAAAGGAATTTTAAGAAAAAAAATCGAATTAGAACGGAATTTCGGATTCCTGGATTTTCGATATAACCATTTTACAGGAGGTTTTTAATGTGTCAAAAAAAGTAGATGAACTGGTAGAAAAGGGAACGGAGTTATATGATGAAGAAGAATATGATAAAGCAATAACATATTTTGAGAAGGCAATAAATCTGGATGAAGAATGTACAGACGGGTGGAACGGTAAAGGCGACTGTCTTTATGAACAGGAAGAATATGATGAAGCAATAAAATGCTTTAATAAAGCGATAAAAATCGATCCCGAATATCATTATGCATGGAGCAGCAAGGGCTACTGTTATTATGAGCAGGAAGAATATGACGAAGCATTAAAATGCTTTGAAAAGGCAATAAAGATTGATAACGAATACCCTGAAGCCTGGAACGGGAAAGGAGATTGCCTTTCCGAAGAGGAAGAATATGATGAAGCATTAAAATGTTATGAGAAAGCACTGAAACTTGACAGAGAATATATGGAGGCATGGAATGGTAAAGGTGACTGTCTTTATGAGCAGGAAGAATATGATGAAGCATTAAAATGTTATGAGAAAGCAATAAAAATTGACAGCGAAGATTCATATGGATGGCGGGGCAAAGGGAACTGCCTTTACTATCTGGAAAGATATAATGAAGCATTAAAATCCTATGATAAATCAATAGAATGCGAAGAAGATATTGCTGAACCATGGAGTTCTAAAGGTGATTGCCTCTATGAACTGCAAAAATATGAAGAATCAATAAAAGCCTATGATAAGGCAATAAAGCTGAATGAAGAACATGCAGATACATGGAGAGGAAAGGGAAACAGTCTCTATGAACTTGGGAAATATGAAGAAACTATAAAATGTTATGATAAAGCACTTGAAATTGATCCGGACCGGGAAGATATTCGAGAATACAGGCAGGAAGTTCTGGATGAATGTAAAGAAAAAGGTATTTCTATCGGGAAAGGAAAATCAAAGGACCAGGAGATAAAAAAAGAAAAATCAAAGGAACCTGAGGTCAAACAGGAAAGAAAACCTGAAGAAGAACAGGTAAAACAGAAAGAAGAACCTTTATTTAACAAATGTTCCTTCTGCGGAACCCTCAATGAAAAGACTGTTCCAGATTGTAAAAACTGCGGAGGGCCAATGTATTAAATCAGTTTTCAGGTTTTGAGTGGGTTAAGAAAACCTGAAACTCAATACCCTTAACCTTAAAAAAATGAAAATTCCTATGTAATTAAAATATGAATATAGAAAAAGAAATAGTATCTTTAATAGATAAAGACAACTATATAATTGGATTTGCAGACATGACAGGCCTCATATCTGATAGATATAAAGAACATAATTATGCCATTGTTGTCGGTAAAAAAATGGACGACACTATTATTGATGGTCTCATTGACGGCCCTACAATGGAATATTATAACTGTTACGAAGAGGTAAACAGAATTATCTCCGAAATGGCACATAAAATATCACGGAGGTTAACAGAATTAAATATTTCCAGTATAGTAATCGAACCTACTTTAACAGGCAGTGAAATTACCGAAGAAATTCGTAAAACTCTGACATGTGATTTTTCACATAAAATGGCCGGTACAAGGGCAGGTCTCGGCTGGATAGGTAAAACAGATCTCTTTATATCAGAGAGATTTGGCCCGAGGCTGAGACTTGCCACTGTACTTACCGACCATCCTTTACCCTGTTCAAAGTCTCCCGTAAATGAAAGTAAATGCGGTAACTGCAATATCTGTGTTGCTAAATGTCCTGCAAAATCCGCCACAGGTGAATTATGGGATATACACACAGAAAGAGATGTTTTCTTTAATCCGTTCAAGTGTAAAGATACATGTCTCGAACTTTCTCAGAAAAAGATAAATATAAAGAGTCTAATCTGCGGAATCTGTGTATCAGCATGCCCGTACGGAAGAAATTATTTTACTAATGAGACATAGACGACACTTTAAAATCTTTAGATGGTTTGTAATTGAATCTGCTGTTAAGCAGAATAAGAGCAACAGATAAAATTCCTATTATAACAAAAGTAATATGGAATGATTTCAGCCCCAGAACAGGATCTATTACATTTTTTACTTCCTTTATACCGTTTCTGTCAAGCACTGTATCCAGAATTAAAATGCCAAGACTCACTCCGAGACTAAGACAGAACTGCTGTACAGTACTTACAAGGCTCGTAGCCCTGGCATTTTCTGTCGTATTTCCAAGTTCCAGAAAGGGGATTACATTCATCATATTCATATGTATGGAAAAAGCCATTCCATAGATAAAAAGAACAGTACATATAACAAGACGGGGAGTTGTATGGGTAACACAGGTGAAAAAGAAAATTGCCAGAGTCATAATCACAGGATATGCAAGCAGAAGGGTTTTATAGGTAAATTTATTTACCAGACGGCCTATATGAGGCTTAATAAAAACAGAGCCAAGAGCGGCAGAAAAAGAGATCAGACCTGATGCAAGAGGAGAAAGGCCAAACAGATTTTGAAATAAAATACAGAGTATGAGCGGTATAGCTCCTGTTGTTATAAACCCGAGAACCGTGAGAATAATACCATGTCTGAATGTTCCGTAACGAAAAAGATTGAGGTCTATAACAGGATTTACGGCGCGGCGCAGATAAAACATAAGACATGATAAAGAAATAATACCTGCTCCTATCATAAGGGCCAGCATGAGAGAAGTAAAAAAAGGATTTTCACTGTTTTCAACGGCAAAGTTGAGGAGAGCAAGGCCTGTTCCTGCAAGAATAAAGCCTTTCCAGTCAAAAGGCGGTACAGAAGAACTTTTCTGATTGGGAAGAAAAGACCACATTAAAATTGAAGCCATTATGCCTACAGGGACATTGATAAAAAATATCCATGACCAGTGATAATTCGTTACTATAAAACCACCGAGCAAGGGACCGAGCAACGGGCCGAAGGTAATGGGGATAGAAACAAGTCCTGCGGCATCCTGGAGGTTTTCTTTACTGATTGTATTGACAATAATAAGACGACACACAGGTGTCATAAGAGAAGCACCCATACCCTGAAAAATACGGGCAATAACAAGTTCGGTCAGATTGGAAGAAAATCCGCAGAAAAGAGAGCTCACAGTAAATAACAGTGTTGCAGATACGATGGTATTTCTTGTACCGATTTTTTCCGCTATCCATCCGCTGATTGGTAAAAAAATTGCCAGAGAAATCAGATAAACCGTTATGGCGGTTTTCAGGTTCAATACGTCGATAGAAAGGCTCTGCGCTATTTTAGGAACAGCAGTATTCAGTATGGTGGCATCTAAAAGTTCCATAAAGGTTACAGTTGTTACCAGAAAACAGATAAATAAATCTTTTCGTGAAGTTTTATTGTCAGACATAAATATTCCTTTTTTACTTCATAAATTTCTTGTTCTGACCTTTATATATTTCCCTTATTCTGAGAAATACTTTCTCATATAACCCACCTTTAAAATCCAGGAATGTCCAGGGAAAAGACTTATAATGACCTTTTTCATACCACAGGGTCATGTCAGCATAAATACCTTTCCCTATATAAATCTTCTGTCCGCCGAATTTTACAGAAGCCAGAACTATTTTGTGATAATCCATATATCCCGGATCAAGGTTTATTCTCCTCTTTCCGTTATTTTGAGAAAGTTTTTTTTCCAGAAGATTTGCAGTTAATTTAATATCAGCTATGGTATCAGGTAAAATAAGTTTTTCAAAGGAATAAAATATTCTGGAAATATCCGGGCCCATTTCATGTTTATAAT
>DAIOEN010000112.1:0-16878 GCA_036746235.1 Vulcanimicrobiota bacterium
GCCAGGCAGAAGCTTTTTACGGGTACCCTTTTACCTGTTACGGTACTTAGGACTGGCAGCGATAATTATCCCACTGGTTTGACAATTATAACCGACAGATCTCTGCGTTGTGCTCTTACGCAAAAAAAAATATCGCCTTCGTCTATTTCTGTTATAACTGGCATCATGCCGGACTTATATTAAAATACGTTTTGCAGTTTCTTGTAATATGATCCTGAGTTTGACAGTTGTAGTCATATAAAGCCAGTTTTGGGCCGGTCCATTACGAACCGGCCTTTTTGATTTCGTGCAAATTTACTGGAAAATATTATATGTATTGGTATAAACGAACTGCATTAACCAGTTTATATTTACATTTACTCTATCCTCCGCATGTGTACCCGCGGGAACTTTGCCATGGGTAACACCTACATCTACAGTAATATAATAGCCATGAGGTTCATTGGGTAAGGATAGAACGATGGGCTTTGTATAAGCTTTGCTATAATTTACACTGCAATCGTTACTGGAATAGTTGGATATTTTGCTTTTAACATCCATGGTATCAGAGTTCTTAAGATAAATATTATAATAAACATTGTTATTACTGTTTATAAGCTGGCTGGTTATACTCCCGCTGTTATTGGGGAATATACTGGCAGAAATGTTAGAAAGGTCATCGGGAGCCGGATCAGGGATAAATGGAAATCGGATTGTATACATTAATCCAAGCGTTTCGTTCTTCTGTAGTATAGTAAATAAAGATATAAACATATTATTTAAACATGATGTCGAATTACCGCCATTCAGTCCATAATTATAATAACATCCAACTCCTGCATAATCTCCTATATTATCAAATCCATCTGTATAAGGATTATCCACCTTATCAGTATCTCCGTCACCGTAAATAAGATTCTGATGATCAGGGGCATACCATGATGAATCAATACCGCTCAGATTGAATTTATGATATCCCCAGTTCCATCTTCCTGAAAAACAACCGAATTTTACCGTATTGGTTTCCGTCGGTGTGGTAGTGGCAGTTAAAGGATCGGGATAATTCGGATCGTAGTATTTAATAGTTACTGCGCCTAAAGTAGTAGTACTGTGATGCCATGGTATGTCCTCATCGCCATTGTCAGCAATAGAAACCTGGTAGGTGCCTGCCGGAAGATTTGGATCAAAATAACTTCCTGAATTACTCGTATCTTCAAGAGTTTTGAATTCATAGAAAGACCAGTTATTATCAGGAGCACAGTGGTATATACCTGATGCAACAGTAGTTTTCTGTAAGTACCACTTTGTATAAGGATATCTTCCGGCTATATTTGTAGCCTTTACAGTAGTAGTAAAGGTAGTGGGGCCTGAAAATTTGAGGGTCAGTTCGGTAACAGGCTTGCTTTCTGACAGGATGTTCCCGCCTTCCGTATAGTCATAAGGTGTCACAACAGCGCCATAAAGACCGAAATCATTTTCATAAGTCTCCAGAACCTGAGCGCAGAAAAATCTGGAACGGGCATAAATCATTAAATATATATCATCACGGGCCAGTCCGTTTGTATGTACATATGGAGATTCTTTAATATAAAGACTGCTCTGCCTGTAATCATACATGTTTATCATAAGATAATTGACCGTCTCCTGAAATCTTTCAATTTCGTCTTTAAGAAGTGTTTTGTAAGTGCCGTTAAGATATGAACTGGCAAGCTTGAGGTCGCCATTGGGATCATCATAATTATTCAGCTCTGTAATTATAACACATGCTTTTGTTTGATAATTAAGAATCTGGGCGAAATAAGTTTCCAGTAAGAGATAGGTTGCCATAGCATTATTGGGATCTGCCAGGTTGGGATTGTTAGTGGAAGGGCTTAAGATTATTTTATCGGCATAATCTTTTAAAGCTCCCTGCAGTCCGCCAAGATCAGGACATACTGTGTCATGAATACCCTGAACCTGCTGTTGAAGCACTCCACATTGGGATCGGTATTTGCGTCTAACTGGGCTCCTGCATTTGCATAATACATAAAACCTGAAGTGTCCATTGTGTCAAATTTGGCTTTAATAACCGTTATATATTGCTGAAGAGCTGTTGTGGATATGTAGCTTTCCAGATTGACCTGAGTAAGAGCAAGCTGAGTTTCAAGAGAAGAGAGTTTGCTGTTTATATCGGAAAGTTCAGTTAGAAGTTGATTCATTATGACCAGTATTTCGTCTAACTGTGTAGTTGATGTAGTTCCAAAACCAAGTTTATTGGCTATTATATCAAGAACCCTTCCTGAGGTATGCATTCCTATCCACATAAGGACTCCTCCGTTAAGTGCCTTCATAATATAGCCTATAGTTCCTGAAAATATTTTTGTTGCCACTCCTTTAGAGACCATAGTGAGCTCGGGATCATGCAATGTGTCGGATGTAGTTCCGCCAGGGGTAGGAGTTGCACTTATAGAAACACTTGATGTTCCGTCATTTCCGCAGCCATGGAAAACAAAAACACTTAGAAAAGAAATAAGCAGAAGTAAAATTATTACGGATTTTCTATTATTCATAAATCTTCTCCTCAAATAATGATATTTTTTATTATTATCTATACTTTTGCACTTTTTAAACAAAGCCTTATTCTATACTTATAGGGCGAGGCATGCCTTGCCCATACGGAATAAGGGGGTTTCAAAATTCTGCAAAAGTATAGTTATTATTTATTCTGGTATTTATTCCCCTTCTGATTACCCGTCTCTAATCATATATTTTTATCTCCTCTCATAAATGTAATGTTATTACTGGTATGATATTTTTACTATTCCTATTGGCTATTATATAGATTATTACATATTTATAATTATTCTCTACTTTTTATGTCGAATTCTACCTGCTATGACTTGAATCCTCTATTTATATAATTTTTTTTAATAAAAAATTTACTTAATCAGGCCGGAGTTATAAATTATAGTTACTTTCCTGACTGGCCGTAGCTTCAGCTACAATAACAATATAATCAAATTGTTAAAAAAAAATTAAAAATTGTTAAATTTTGTTAAAAAATAGATTGTAGTTACCTTCATAATTTATAAAAATTTAAGTGAGTGGCACGCAGTGAGTGAAAAATGTCATTCCCGCTTACTACTCACTACTCACTACTAACTATTCAATCTGTTTAGCATTAATTCTCTTCCCACCGTCTGGCTCTGTCTACAGATTTCTTCCATCCTTATATATAAAAGATCTCTTTTATTATCTTCCATAGAAGGTGCACACTTTCTGTCTACCTGCCATTTAAGGCCTATTTCTTCTTTATTTTTTCAGAATCCTGTGGCAAGCAAATTGCTAGAACAATTAGTATCTTCTTCTCTTTCCTTTTAATCGCAGGAATTCCGGTCTTTTTCATAGGTCTTGACAAAACTCTTATATTAATATAATATATATATATAATATATTAACACAAGAGGTGAATGTAATATGTCAAAACAATATGATAGTCTTACTAATTTATTGAACCGTAAAACTTTCGTCGAGTATCTTGAGGAAAATCTTCAAAAAAACAGTGACAGAAATTTTGCCATGGCTATTATGGACATTGATATGTTCAAAGAATTCAATAACAGAGAAGGCCATCTTATGGGTGACGAAATCATAAAACAGATAGGGGAAATTCTTAGAAGCAATGCAAGACCGGGTGAACTCATAGGGAGATACGGAGGAGATGAATTTATTCTATATTTTCCCGATACGACTTCTGAAATGGCTCTTATTTTTCTGGAAGAAATACGTAAAGTGATTGCAGATACTGTTTTTACCCTGAGGGTACAGGACAGGTTCTTAAGACAGAGGGTTTCCGTCAGTATCGGAGTGGCCGTATATCCGAAAGACGCAAAAACAGGAACAGAACTCTTTAGAAAAAGTGATGAAGCACTTTACAGGGCAAAAAATGAAGGTAGAAACAAAGTCTGCCTGTCTGCCGGCGAAGAGAGAATGAAATCTAAGACCAATTTTTACAGCAGTCATCAACTGGAAAGACTTTCACTCATAGCGAAGGAAACAAAGAAAAGCGAGTCTTTTCTTCTTCGTGAAGCCCTGGATGACCTTATAAAAAAATATACCGATATAAAACAGAAAGAAAATACCCTCCTGGAAGTTCAAATAGGGAAAGGTCTTATAGATTTAGTAGACCCTTCAAAAAATGGGGCCCTTCTTGAAGCAATTACAGACATAAGAAAAGATATAGAAAAAGAACTGGGTTTTATTCTGCCGGGAGTGAGATATAGAGACAATCTATCTCTAAAACATCTGGAATATGTTATTATAGTAAGAGACAACATAGTGGCGAGAAAAGAACTTTCAGAATTCAATGAACAGAGTAAAGACGTAATAGCACAACACATGAAAGAAACGTTTAAAGAGCATATAACGAGACTTTAACAGTAATGATGGGCAGTGAGTAAGAGGACAATTCCACTCACTGCCCGCCAGTTAGAGATTTTCAGACATTATTTTTATAAGGAACAGGATAATGAGGGGTGATAAATATATTAAAATACACTGCAGGGCCATGGCTTTTTGACAGAGGACTCATAATAAGTCTTTTCGGAGATATTCTTGCAGAACTTCCATGCCGCGATGAATATTATAGAGGGAATGGAAGTCTTATGGCTTCTTCACCGGAGATTTATAGATATCTAAATAAAATGATAGAAGCTCTGGAAGAAGCAAGAAACATCATAGGCGAAAAATTGCCTGATTATGAAACAGGAAAATGGGATAGAATTCTGCAGGAAGCCAGAGAGGTAATCAATATAGCAGAAAGTCCTTGAACAGTTCTCTCAAAATCTGTTATAATATGCAGATCCATTCTATGGACTCAAGGAGGAAAAAATAAAGTGAGATATATAGAACCGGTATTCAGACCTCCTTCGGAAGGAGACAGCTACATACTTCAGATTACTTACGGATGCAGTCATAACAGATGTTCTTTCTGCGGCATGTACAGAAAAAAACATTTTTCTATAAGGCCCATGAAAGAAATCCTTGAGGATATAAGAGATGCATCAAAGGTAATGCCCTGGATAAGAAGGGTTTTCCTTGCAGACGGAGATGCATTCATATTAAAAACGGATTTTTTATTCTCTGTACTGGAACATTTGAATAAAGCTTTTCAACATCTTCAAAGGATCGGCATATATGCAAATCCTCATGGTATTTTGAGTAAAAGCAATGAAGAACTCGGAGAATTAAAAAAGCTGAAACTCTCTATATCATATCTCGGACTGGAAAGCGGCAGTGAAGATATATTAAAATCGGTAAATAAAGGTTTTACAGCAGAAGAAATGATAAATTGTGTCATAAAAGCACAGGAATGTGATATAAAGATGTCCGTAATAATACTGCTCGGTCTCGGAGGAGATGTATATTCAAAAGAACATGCCCTCAAAACTGCAGATGCGCTTAACAGAATGAATCCGAAATATCTTTCTGCTCTGACTCTTATGCCTGTTCCCGGAACACCCCTTTATGAGGATTACAGAAAGGGTACCTTTAAACTCATTGAAGCAGAAGATATGTTAAAGGAATTAAGATTAATAATACAAAATCTGGAACTGAAAGGAACAATCTTCCGTTCCGACCATGCATCCAACTATCTTCCTTTAAAGGGCCGCTTTCCGAAAGACAAGGAAAATTTACTTTCTGATATCGATTACACTCTGGAACATATAAATGAAGATTTATCTATTATTCCGGAATTTTTGAGAGGCCTTTAGAGGTATCCCTCATACTGTCGTCCAGATCCTTCATAAAAAGAGGATCTTTCGAAGCTTCTGACATCGTTTTATAAAGTTTTTCCTGTTCATTTAAAAACTCAACAGCAACCCTTGCAAGTGCTGCTGCTCCGTGAGCCATGGCTTTCTCATCAAAATCAAATTTCGGATGATGGTGGGGATAGGCAGTATTCTCTCCCTCTCCCCTGCCTCCGAGACCCATAAATACGGAAGGAACTTTATTTGCAAAATAGGAAAAATCTTCCGACCCCATAATGGGATGTTTTTCTCTGTGCAGATAACCTTCAGGCAGAAAATCTTCAAGATAGTTCCATACTTTATCCGTTAATGTTTCATCATTTATTCCCACGATGTATCCGGGGATAAAACGTACGGAACATTCTCCGCCCGACATTTCCGCAGTAGCTTTGGCGATTTTCTCAAGCCAGTAACGGAGGTCTTCTCCTACTGTATCATTTAAATAGCGGATAGTGCCTTTTAAAAACACTCTATCAGGTATAATATTACTCTTTGTTCCTCCTTCTATAATGCCAACTGTAAGAACTGCAGGTTCAAGCGGGTCTATATGACGGGAAACAATATGGTGTAGCTCCACAACGATTTTCGAGGCAATAAGGATTGTATCTACTGATTTATGAGGCACCGCGGCATGACCGCCTCTCCCTGTTACGATAATTTCAAAATCATTCTGAGCGGCATGACATGGGCCTTTAAGAAGCATCACTACACCACTTTTCGTAGAAGAATCTATATGAAGTCCTATCATAGAATCTACGGATGGATTTTCCATCACCCCGTCTTTTATCATAGGAAGTGCTCCTCCGATACATTCTTCTGCAGGCTGAAAAACAAGTTTTACGGAACCGGAAAATTCTTCTTTAAGATCGTTGAGAATTCTCGCTGCTCCCAGGAGCATTGCTACATGACTGTCATGTCCGCAGGCATGCATAATACCGGGTTTTTTAGAAGCATAAGATACATCTTTCTGATCTGTCAGAGGAAGAGCATCCATATCGGCACGAAGACCGATACATTTTCCTTTACCGGCTTTACCTTCAATCAGGCCTGCTATACCGGTTTTACCAACTCCTGTTTTATAGCTTATTCCGATATGATCAAGCTGTTCACCGATTAATTCAGCAGTGTCATATTCTTCCATACCAAGTTCAGGATTTTCGTGGATCTGTCTCCTTATTGAAGTCATAAAGGGCAATAAATTCTGTGCTTTTCCCAAAATATTCAAATTATCTGTCATAGTTAAAACCTCTTTTCTTTAAATCGTAACGCGTGACGCGTGACGCGTGACGCGAGGAATAGTAATATATCGTAATATATAACAATTTAACACAAAAAAAATAAAACTCTGTCAGATAAATCACTTTAGTGAAGGGTGAAGGGTGAAGAGTGAAGTGGATTTATTGAATATTAATGTTCAAATATAACATGCTATCAATTTTACTGTTTACAAATTAAAGGGATATCACAAAAATTTAAAGAATTATAAACAGGTATGTATTATCCCGTGACGCGTTATGCGTCACGCGTCACGATTCAAAGGAGGTTATCTATAAAATGTCTTCCCATGTACTTCCAATTACAAAAATAGTATTCTATAAACATGGTGTCGGTTTTTTCGAAAGAAAGGGGATTATTTCAGGAGAGAAACATCTGAAACTGAGCTTTAAAAAGAAAGACATGAATGACATACTGAAGAGTCTCATAGTTCTGGACAGAGACCCTGCCGGAAAAGTGGTCACCGTTTCCTATGATACACAGGAAGATGTAGAACAGATTATAAGCGAGAAATCAATAAACCTGTCTAAATGGAATAAATTTATCGATCTTCTGACTGCTCTTACAGGCTACGAAATAACGCTACATGTAAAAGGTGAAGAAATTACCGGAACAGTCGTAGGCGTTAATTATAATCAGGAACATAAAGATTTTTCTCAGAATCTCTTTTCTTTATATGTGCCGGAAAAGAAAAAAATCCTTACCTGGTCGCTGTTAGATATTACAGATATTGATTTAAAGGATGAAATAGCAAATAAAGATCTAACATTTTTTCTTGAAAAGAGTATAGCGGAGAGGAAAAAAGATGAAAGATTCGTCACAGTAATACTGGACGGAGAAAGCCATGATCTCGTCATTAAATATGTTGCATCTGCTCCTGTATGGAGAGTCAGTTACAGGCTTATTTACGAGAATAAAGCAAATAAATGTCTGTTCATGGGCTGGGGTGTGGTGAACAATACCCTGGAAGAGGATCTTGAAAATGTAAAACTCGTTCTGACTACAGGTATGCCAATTTCTTTTATCTATGACCTCTATACACCGAGAATACTTGAAAGGCAGGAAATAAAAGATGAAGCAAGAGCTATACCGAAACCGGTAGAACTTGAAGCAGAATTAAGACCCCATAGGACATCCAGGAGAGCTATGTCAGGTATAATAAATATACCAAAGGGTAGTGCCCCGATGGCACAGCCCATGATGGAAGAAGCAAAACAAGCTTATTTCGGGGCAGATGCACCGATGCAACTTATGTCAGACCTTTCAGAGAAAACGGAAATATCTGCTACTGGTGCAAAAGAAGGACAGTTCTTCAAATATAATATTTCTACACCTGTAACGGTAAAAAGAGGACAGTCTGCAATGGTTCCTATTCTCACACAGTATTTTGATTGCACTAAAGAACATGTTTATACTGCAAAAAAAGGAGAGAAAAATCCGTATATTACATTGAGCTTCAAAAATAACAGTTCCTTTATATTTGAACGGGGGCCTGTTACGGTAGTAGAAGATGATTCCTATGTGGGAGAAGCAATAGTTCCTTTCATATCAAAAGATCAGCAGGTTCGTCTTCCCTATGCCGTAGATGTAGAAGTTACCGTAAAGGAAGAAAATAAAAATTTCGATATTTTTAATTCTCTCTTCTTTGACGAAAAACAGGCAGGTAACTATCTCTTTTACAGAGAGGTCTATCATATAGCAGAAAGTACTTATACTGTAAACAATAACAGTGACATCGCTGTTAATCTTGTAATAGAACACCCTCCCTACGGAACAGGCTATGTAATCTTTGAGACAGAAGAACCGGCTGAAAAAACTGAAAATTATATGAGATGGAAAATAACAGTTCCTCCATGCAGTTCCCATATACTTAAAGTCAAAGAAAGAACAAAAGTTTACAGATACGAATATTATCAAAATCTCACTATGAACATCCTGTCCAACTGGTTAAAAGAAAGATATTTAGATGAAAGTACCTTCAGTGAACTGAAAATTATTATGGAATTTTTTGAGAAAAAGAAGATGATAACAGAAGAAATCCAGAGATTGAATGATGAAGTGAATAGCATATATGAAAGTCAAAAATCTCTTATGGAACAGCTCAAAGTACTGGGTGAAAGAGGTGACGAAGGGGCTCTTAGAAAACGTTATGTAAATACCCTTGAAGTTCACCAGAATCGCCTGGAAGAGATAAAAAAGAAAGAAGAAGAACTTAATACAAAGACAGTAGAGTTAAATAAAATGATTTTTGATAATATCGTAAAACTTTCAAAAAAGAACTAAAAGGTATGACCGGAGCGGTCACAACTAAATATGAAAATTAATAGACAGTGAAGCATAAGACATTATCATTTTCATATAAAAACCTTAAAAAGCTTGACAAATATGGTGTTTTTTGATATAGTCTAAATACAAACTTGATTGTTTAAGGTGGTGAGGCATAATGATACATAACATTAATAAATTTAATTTAATATGTAGTTTAATTGTGCCCGCCACCAGAAAAATTTAATATTTATATAAAATATACAGATCATTAAAACCGGTGGCGTTCCACCGGTTTTAATTTTTTACGGGACTGCGGGCATGCAGTCCTGTTTTATTTATCCCGCGTCACGAAACGAAAGGAGTGGTATTGATGACGGTCCGTGTAAAAAACAGTAACAGAACCAATCACCATATTTTAAAAGGAGAGAAAAGAAAGAAATGGAAATTAAATCAAGGCGTGAAGCTAAAAAAATTAGCTTTATTTTAGAAAGGTCTTCCCATGAAAAATCGAAGGAAGCCAAAAAATTAAGAAACTTCAGAAAATCCAATAAAATGGAAGATGTGAGACAAAAGAACTGGCTTGACATATATGATGAAGATGATGACAGTTATGATCTTTCCGGCTTTGAGAAGACAAAGAAGGTTACGGGAAAATATGAATATGAAAATTCGGATAAGGTTTTTTCCCGTGCCGATCCGTCCCTGGGAAAAAGGAAAGAAAAAGCTATTGCATCAAATTTTGACCAGATTGTAATAGTGGCTTCAGTAAAAAGTCCGCCCCTTAAAACCGGACTAATCGACCGTTTTCTTCTCATTGCAGAAAAGAAAGGTTTCGATGTACTCATATGTATAAATAAGATTGACCTCATAGAAGATGCTTCTGAGTACATGGATGAAATGAATGTCTATAAAACCCTTGGTTACAGCGTAATTCCTGTAAGTGCAGTAAAGAAAACCGGTATAGAGGAGCTTAAAAAATATTTCAAAAACAGGCGCAGTTTATTTACAGGTCATTCAGGTGTAGGGAAATCATCCCTTTTAAATGCACTGGACCCTTCGTTAAAACTGAAGACAGGTGAAGTAAGCGACTCTACAAATAAAGGGAAACATACCACTACATCTACAAGATTACTCAAATTGAGTTTCGGAGGAGAGGTTTTCGACTCTCCAGGCATAAAACAGTTAGGTATTTCAGATATAAGTAAAAAGGAACTTCCAGGTTTATTCAGAGAATTTAAAGATAAAATAAATCTCTGTAAATACCCTGACTGTTCCCATATAGAAGAGGAAAACTGTGCCGTAAAAGAAGCTCTTTTATCCGGTGAAATATGCAGGGTAAGATATGACACTTATGTGAGGATAAGGGAAAGTATTGTATAGTGTATTTCATAAGTTGTTAGAATTTAATTAGAGTGAAAAGTGAAAAGTGAAAAAAATAGAACATTACTTACTATTCACTACTCACTTCTCACTCACAAAGGAGGATGTTTAAAATATGAATTCCATAAGCGGAATGGATTTAAAAATTTTCAACTGTGCTTCCGGTGAAATTGAAGCTTTGACTGATCTGTGGTTAAAAGGGATGAATGATTTTATAGATTACTACAGTTCAATCCCTGAGGAACTGCTTGCCAGACCGATAGATAAGGAGGGAGAAACAGCAATTTCTGTGGGGAAGCATGTAATGGCAGCTGCCCTGGGCCATTTCAGGTGGAGTCTTGACCTTGCCGGTCTTCCGGTCCCTGATAAAAACAGTTCCCTTTTGATAAATGAAGCGAAAGAACAGTCAAACATAAGACAGAATATTCTGGACGAAGGGGAAAGGTTAAAAAAGATAATTCCCGGTTTTATTTCACCTATGACAAATGATCATCTTTCAAACCAGGGAACTACTTCGTGGGGAGAACATATGTCTTCGGAAGGCATGATAGAACACACAATCGTTCATATCTACCGTCATATAAGACAACTTAAAGTAAGGTTATACCAATCATAAAATAAAGGGCTGACCTATCCGGTCAGCCCTTTATTTATGTCAAAATTTATTTATGTTCTTTTAAATATTTCACTGCTTCATCTGCATCTACAAAACCGGCGCCCTGGTCTACAGGTTTATAATTACTTCCCATTGAATCTGCAGTCTTCATGAAAGCTTCTTTCCTGTCTGCAGGTGTGGAATTCGGCACTGCCTGTTTCAACAATGCAGCAAGTCCTGCCATTTCAGGCGAAGCAAAGGATGTTCCCGGCCCTGCCAGAGTATCTGCAGTGGGTTTAAACATTGGAGGCAGATGTGTCTTTACTACTTTTTCTCTTTCGTTCGGAGATAGACTCATAACATTACCCGGTAATCCCAGTGCCTGTATCAGGTCAGGTTTATTTGTAAACAAAGTAGTAAGCTGGTCAGGAGTCATATCTCTTATTGTCTGAATAGTTTTACCTATATTATCAAGCTGTGAATTTGGAGCTGCCCAGGAAGTTATAAATTCTCCCGGTGCTGTAATATCAGGTTTTACAAGACCGTCTTCAGTGAGACCGCGGCTTGAAAAATCACTGACTTTATTCGGATTGAGTGCTGCGGCTACAGTAAGAACTGCCGGGTCGTCTGCAGGAGAACCTATGGTTTCTGCTCCCGGGCCTGAATTACCGGCTGCTGCTACTACATCCATACCGAGTTTTATGGCCTGTTCCACGGCTTTATTAATGGGATCCATATTAAATGGCACACCGTCAGGGCCTGCTCCGAGAGACATATTTATTATATCGATACCGAATCTGTCTTTATTTTTAATGGCCCATTCTATACCTTTTACTATGTCAGAAGGTCTTCCCTGTCCCTGGGAATTCATTACCCTTATACCTACAAGTTCTGCGTCGGGAGCTATTTTATTGGCATCTCCTGCAACATGAGTTCCATGTCCGTTCGGATCTATTGGTTTCGGTGACTTTTCGACGACATCCACCCATGCTTTGAGGGGTTTTGCAGGATGATTGTATCCTGAGTCAACGATTGCTATTGTTCTTCCTTTACCTGTAAGACCCTGATCGTGAAGCTCTTTAGCTCCTGTCCATTCTATATCCTTTATCTCAGGCATATCCCATGAATTACCTGCCCTGGTGGTAGAAGCTGTGGCAGCAGGAATACCGGGCGCGAGATCTCTCGGCGAATCATCGTATACAACAAATCCCTGTTTCTGGAGTTTATCTATTTCTTCTGGCGTAACCTTTGCAGTAACACCATTTATAAGTTCTAAATTATCTTTAAGCGCTATTCCTTCTTCTTTTACGCGGCTGGTCATATCTTCTACCGAAAAATGACCTTTCATGACCTTTACATCAGGCATTATAATAACATCCTGCTGCGGAGTTCTTGTGCTTCCGAGTGCTACACTGTCAATAACTTCTTCTTTTGTTTTTGAAGCGGAAGAATTCATTATATCAACAATTCTGTTTAACTGATTGAATGAAAAACCTTTTACTCCATCTGTATTCATCGAGAAATCACTCCTTATATTAATTATTTGCTATAGTTTATTATATCACATCACTGATATTTTCAAATCTAAAAGTCAGAGAAATTTGTTAAAATTTTGTTAACAAATTGCCATCTTTCAAATCGTGAGTTGTGAGTCGTGAAGCGTGAGGCGAAAGAGATACGTCAAAAATTTTTCTATTTTTAAAAGAGGGTTTTTACAAATTTTTACAAATTTTAATATCTATTTAAATTATTTATGATGTAATGTAAAATTGACAGGTTGTAATTTTTTTAAATAAAACATATTATACAAATCAAGGAGGCTATTTAAATGAAAAAAAATTATTCAGTAATCGTTCTTCTCATGTTAGTTATTACTTTATCCTCAGGATGCGGAGGAGACAGCACAGTTCCTGTCATTACCGCCCCAACAGCAGGCCCCATTCCATCAGTAACACCTTCTGAGAGCGAAATTATATCGACACTGACAGAATTAGAATCTCAGCAGGCTCTTATTTCGGCCAAAAACGGCGGCACTGTATCACTCGGCGATATAGAGATAGAAATAGCAGATAACTCAATGAGTGAGGACACTTCCGTAGAAATTTCCAGGGTAAGCATTAACAGTAACGGTGCCCTTAAAAGCTCCGATGTTACTACAGGATATGAAATATCCACCGGTATTAAAGATGAAGATGAAGAATTAACAGAACCTGCGAAAGTAACATTCAAAAATGTAAGCAGTAATCAGCGTCCGGCCTTATATAACGGGCAGTCCTGGTTTCCTGTAGACGACTATGAATATGACCCGAATACAGGAGAAATGAGTCTGTGGATTAACTTTATAGATGACGATACGAATACATATATAGAAAGCGGAGGCGATGAAGCATCAGTAGAAACGCCTATTGTAATAGCACTGAATAATGACACGGGTTATGATAAAGAATTGATAACCAACAACGGTAATGGTCATTTCAAAATATTTTATAATAATAGTGAAGAAGACTACGTAAAGACTATGGAGCCCATCATTGAAGAAGCCTATGAGTATTATCAGAAACTGGGATATAAAGAGCCGGTAAAATCACTGATTAACAATAAAACAGGAACATCAAAATATATTTATACCTATGTTTACAGTAATATGGGCAACAAATATGACGGTTACAAAGGTGTGGCATGGACCGCCGGTTATCTCGGATATAATAGAAACCTTCTGGATTTAAGCAAACCGGTTAATCAAAGTACCTTCTATCATGAAATATTACATTTAATTCAGTATGCTTACAGCGGGGACAGAAGCACTTACAAAAGCTGGTTCAGTGAAAGTATGTGCACTTCCATGCAGTATTATGCCATTAACAGGCCTCAGGAAAAATACGATTTATCAGACGGCAGGTGGAATAGAGATCTTCTCTGGGATGAAATTTTTAATCAAATGAGTTCGAACAGTCAGAATAATTATAATAAATATATTATCTGGAGTTATATGATGAACAGGTCAGATCTTAAAAATAAACTCTTTCAAAATATGATGACAGACCTGAAACCGGCCGATATTGTGGAACCGGAAAAACTCAACATGGCCTTTAAGAAGAATGTCGGCGAAAGCCTTCCCCTGCTTATGAATGACCTTATAGAAGACTATTATATTTACGGTAAATTTTTTAATAGCGACTACTTTTCAAAACTTTCCGATCGTTCTTCCGGCCAGCCTTACAGTGCTGTTATAGACAGAGACAGCATTAATCCCGGCACATGGTCCGGCGATTATACTATAAGTCCTCTCTCTATGAGATATATATGCTATAAAGCCGGGAATTACGAGGGGAATTTTGAATTAAATTTCAGTAACCTTTCATCAAACTGCAAAATCAGAATTTTCCCCATGAAAAAAGACAATGATGGTATCTATACCATATCTCCTGTAGAAGAAGTAACAGGCAGTGTAACAAAAAAATATACTTTCGGAAGTGATATGACCCATCTTTTTGTCCTTATAGAAAATACATCTATGAGTTCAAATGCCAAAGTAAGTGTTTCCGCTTGGAAATCGTGAGTCGTGAAAAGTAAAAAGTGAAAAGTGAAAAGTGGAAAAACTGGATTTTACTTAGTTTTTACTTTTTACTAATTAAAGGAGTGAGTAATATGTACAAAAAATATTTTCTTCTTACAGTATTTTTTGCATTATTCTTATCTGCCGGATGCGGAGACGGAAGCAGTCCCGTATTACCTGTTTATACTCCAACACCGGTTCCCACCTTTGCCACTGTCACACCAACCCCTCGTATCATATCATTTTTAACGGAAACAGATGTTAAAATGGCAACAATTTCAGCAAAAGACGGTGGAACTCTGACAGAAGGTAATATGACCGTGGATATTCCTCCCAATGCTCTCGCAAATGACGGAAAGATAGAAATAGCCAAAGTAAAAATTAACAACATGACATCATCCGATGTAAATGACGGGGATATATACAAAATATCTTCCGGAAATGAAGATGAAGTAGATGAATTACAGGAGCCTGCCATAGTAAGAATAAAAGCCGACAGCCAGCAGAGGCCTCTCACATGGAACGGAGGAGAATGGCTCCCTCTGGATTATTCATATGACTCCAACACAAAGGAAATAGTGATAGAACTAAACTGCCTTGATGAAGATATTAATGAATGGACGGAAGAAGCAGAAGAAGAGGGGTCAATAGAAGAACCCATTATAGTCGGTATAGGCACATCAACAGATTATCAGTATTCTATTATAAGCAGTAAAAACCGGTTCAAAATATTCTACTGTAATGAACAGGATAAATCCTATGCACAGTCAATCGGGAATGCAATAGAAGAAGCCTATGATTATTTCAGCGGACTCGGATACAGGGCGCCGGTAAAATCGGCTCTTACATCAGGCACATCAGATTACATTTATACCTATATCTATCCCTCTGCTTCCTCACCTGCTTATGAAAAGACCAGCTGGGGCGTTGCAGGAACTAAAGGTTATCTGGCCTTTAATAAAAATTCCCTGAATATTAATGAAGCCCTGGGGAAAAGCACGTGCTATCATGAAATGCTTCATTTGATTCAGTTCGCCTATGGCAACAGGAATGTATATCCTGACTGGTTTGACGAGAGTATGGCAGTAGCCATGCAGTATTATGGCATGAATAAAACTCAGGAAATGTATGATCTGTCCGGATGCAGATGGGATTATGATATTTTATACAGTCCTTTCAATTCCACATCCGGATATTACAATAGATATATACTCTGGAGTTATATAATAAAAAAACAGAATCCAGCTATTTTACATAATATTATGGTAAACTTTCAACCGAAGGATAGTATTAACAGATTTAATACAGTAATTCAGGAGGCCACAGGCAAAGATTTTGTCACAACTTTCAATGAAGTGGCGGAAGATTATTATATTGGCGGTAAATTTTTTAATAATGCCTGTTTTAATAATCTTAAAAAGCGTTCAGCCAGTCAACCTTATGATTATATTATAGCAAGAGACTGCATCCAGGACCCTAATAATTCAACAGAGACAATTTCAGTAAAACCTCTTTCCATAGGTTACAGGTGTTATGAATCCAAAAATTTCAAAGGATCAATTACACTGGATTTCAGTGAAGTATCGACAAATTGCAGAGTCGTAATCTATCCGATTAAAGATAACGGTAACGGGAATTATAATGCAGGTAATCAGGAAGTAGTATATGGTAATAATTCAACAAAAACAATAAATAACTTCGGCACTGACATTACAGATATATTTGTTCTTATAGAAAATACATCAATAACTTCTACTGCCGGTGCGACTTTGAAACTTCAGACTTTTTCAGCTAAAGGTGGTGATATTCCAGCTAATAGTGAAAAGTGAAATGTGAGTAACAATCTTTCACTCACGGTTCACAATAAGTTAATTTTATAACTATCCATATAATGACCTCGTAATGCGTTATGCGCAGGGATTAAACCCGTCACGCATCACGACAACTTAAATTCTAAACAGTCAAAAATTAAGGAGGGGAAAAAAAGAATATGAAAAAAACATCTGTTAAAGCATTTTTAACTGCTTTTATTTTAT
>DAIOEN010000112.1:16978-18959 GCA_036746235.1 Vulcanimicrobiota bacterium
AAAAAGAATATGAAAAAAACATCTGTTAAAGCATTTTTAACTGCTTTTATTTTATCTGCTTTTATTTTATCGGGATTACCTGTCGGAGCCTGTACCTTATGGGGTGCCACAGGCAATAAAACTAAAGACGGCATGACTCTTGTTGCCAAAAACAGAGACTGGAAATCTGATAATCATACTAAAATAGAGATTGTCAGCCCTGAAGATGGCTACAGGTATTTATCACTTACTTCCGACTCGGAAGGGAGCGGAGGGATTAAAGGAGGAATAAATAAAGAAGGTCTGGTCATAGTCAGTGCCACAGTAGTTACGGTAGAAGAAACTGACCTCGGGAAAGAAGGGCTTAATAAACAGGCTCTGGCTTATTATAATACAGTAGACAGTGTAATGGCCGACAAAGAACTCCTTTCCAATATTAATCCCGGTTATTTTCTGCTCGGAGATAAAAAGAAAATTGCTGTCATAGAAGTAGCTCCTGACGGAGAGTTTTCAGTAGATGAAACAGATAACGGATATTTATGCCATACAAATCATTATTCTCATGAACAATTTTTTGAGTATAATGAAAAAGACAATAAAGGCAGTGAAACACGATTAAACAGGATTGAAGAACTTCTGGCTCTTCCCGGCAAACTCCTGACTATGGATGATTTTATAACCTTCAGTGAAGATCAAAATGATGGACCTGATTACAGTATATGGAGAACAGGAAGTAATCCGGAACAATCACGAACACTGGCAACGTGGATTGTGGCCATACCTGAAAATGATTCTCCCGAATTGTATATAAAATTTGCAAATCCCGATGAAGAAGAAAAAACTTCTACTATAAAACTGGATAGTGCCTTCTGGGCCAAAGAGTCGATATAAAAAGTGAAAAGTGAAAAGTGAGTAATGTCTTATTCTTTTCACTATTCACTTTTCACTCTAATTACAGAGGCAGGAGGTTATTAATGAAAAAAAATTATTTAGCAATTGTTCTTTTTCTGTTATTTATTGCATTATCCTCAGGCTGCGGAGGAGATAGCACAGCAGTACCGGTTATTTCCACTCCAACCATTTCTCCCACCACTGTTCCTGTTACACCGACACCTGATATTATATCTACTCTGACCGAAACAGAAGTCAAAACTTCTGAAATTTCGGCAAAAAACGGGGGAACAATAACAGAAGGCAATATGACAGTGGAAATTCCTCCCGGTGCTCTGGAAGAGGACGGAACAGTAGAGATAGCAAAAGTAAAAATTAATAATATTACCTCATCTGATGTAAATGAAGAGGAAATATACAAAATATCCTCGGGGAATAAAGATGATACTGATGAATTACAGGAACCTGCCACGGTAAGAATAAAGGCATCAGAGGAACAGAGACCTCTCACATGGGACGGAGGAGAGTGGCTTCCTGTAGACTATTCTTATGACAGTACCAGTCAGGAAATAATACTGGAACTCACATGTATCGATGAAGATATCAACGAATGGATTGAAGAGGGAGAAGAAGAAGGCACAGTAGACGAGCCTGTTATAGTCGGTATAGGCAAAAATACAGATTATCAGACTTCTTATAAAAGCAGGCGGTTTGAAGTATTTTTCTGTAATGAAAGTGATTTAGACTACGCGGAATCTATTGCCAGTACACTCGAAAAAGCCTGTGACTACTATGTAACAGACCTGAAATATAACAGTCCTGTCAGAACAAATCTGGTCTCAGGTACATCGGATCGTATTTATGTCTATATTTATCCCTCAAAATCTGCCCCTGATTTCAGAAAGAGCAGCCGTGGTATTGCAGGAGCAAAAGGTTATATGGCATTCAATAAAAACCTTGTGGATATGAACACAGACATGGGAAAAAGCACATGTTACCATGAGTTACTTCACCTCATACAGTTCAGCTATACTGACAGAGAATTCTGTCCGAACTGGTTTGATGAAAGTATGGCTGTATGCATGCAGTATTATGCCATGAATAAAACCAG
>DAIOEN010000112.1:19059-23460 GCA_036746235.1 Vulcanimicrobiota bacterium
TCATCAGAGCAGCCATATAATTATATTATAAGTAGAGATGCCGTAGAGCCTGAAGATGAGACTCTATCCTTTTCGGTGCAACCTTTTTCCGTAGACTATAAATGCTATAGATCAAAAAATTTTAAAGGTTCTATCGAACTTGATTTCAGTGAAGTTTCGTCAAACTGCAAAGTCTATATATTTCCTTCCTTTTGCAGTAATGGTGTTTACAGTGCTGTTAATCCTCAGACGGTAAACGGCAGTAATGCAATAAAAACCGTAAATAATTTCGGCACTGATAGTACAGATATATTTATTCTTGTAGAAAATACGTCACCCGATTCGATTGCTACAGCTACTCTTAAGGTAAAAATAAAAGAATAATATAAAAATCTATAACTCTACACTGTTTGCAATGGCAGGGGAAATTATGCCGGCAAAGGATTCGAGAAGATATTCTTCTTCAGAGGAAAAATAAAAATCTTCTCTGTGAGGAGAAACAGCAAGGACTCCAATGACTCCCTGTTTAACTTTTAAAGGAATAAACCTCCATTTCACAGAAGGAAGTGTTTCCGTACCAAAGCCGGCCTGTTCGCCATGAGAAAAGACCCATGATGCAACGTTTTTTTCATGATCATCAAAAGCAATATTGCCTCTGTTCTTTGCTCTTAACGTAAGTTTTTGTTCTTTATCAGGTATAAGTATTACAGAATCAAGGTCGAATAAAGTGGATATTTCTTTTACCGTATATTTTAACAGTTCTTTTAAATCAGAAAAAGAAAGAAGATTGCGACTGAACTGGTAAAGAGTAGAAATATACCTCTCTCTTTTTCTGGAAAATTCATTCTGTCTTCTGATAAACTCGGCAAATATATTTGTAACAATACCTACAATAAATATAACTGAAAATGTAACGATAAACCTTACATCTCTAACAGAAAATGTAAGATATGGTTCTACAAAGAAAAAATCGAAACAGAGTACAGCCAGTAATGATGACAATATACCTGCATACAGGCCGGATACAACGCCGCTGTAAATTACTGCCAGTATAAATATTAAAGGAATATCTGTTATAGTAAGTAAAGGTTTCAGAATATAAGAAAAACCTGTAGTAAAGAATATAATAAAAAAAGGCATAAATAAAGATTTCCAGGGAAAAGATATTTTCTGCTTTCTTATAATTTTCTTTTGGATATGTTGCTTTGTCGGACCGGTACTATCAACGACAAGAACCTGCATAGGGCTGCTTTTTTCCAGAATATCGTTGAATATAGAGCCTTTCAGAAGTCTTTCAATATAAGGTTTTCTGGTATAACCAAGAATAATAAGATTTATATTTTTCCCTCTGGCAAAGGATATTAACTCATCTGCAGGTTTCATACTGCTCAGCCTTACAACTTTACCGCCCAGTTCTTCGGCAATATGCATATTTTTTTCCAGAACATTTTTTTGCTCGTCCCTCAGTCTTGCTGAAACAGGAGATTCCACATATACTGCATACCAGTCTGCATTCAGATCATCTGCATATCTATGGGTCATATGTATGAGATGTTCCGAAGTTGGGCTCGGACTTATACATACCAGAAGTCTCGCATTGGCCTGCCATATACCCTTTATCTTATGAAGTTTCATATAAGAGAGCATGGCGTCATCGACACGTTTTGCCGTATATCTTAGAGACAGTTCTCTGAGAGCCAGAAGATTGCCTTCTCTGAAGAATTTCGTTGCAGCAACCTTTGCCTTTTCAGGTATATATACCTTACCCTCACCGAGTCTCTGAAGGTGTTCATCTACAGGGAGATCGACAAGTTCAATCTTATCTGCCATTTCAAATATACCGTCAGGAACCGTTTCCTTTACTTTTATTCCGGTTATCTGATATATGATTTCATTCAAACTCTCAATATGCTGAACATTAACAGTAGTATAAACACTTATTCCGCTATCCAGAAGTTCTTCCACATCATGATAACGTTTTACATGTCTTGAGCCGGCGACATTCGTATGGGCAAGTTCATCTACCAGAACATATTCAGGTTTTCTTCTGATTATCTCATCAAGGTCCATTTCTTCCAGAGCTATACCTTTATAATCTATTTTTTTCTTTGCCACTGTATTCAGCCCGTCAAGTAAAGCTTCTGTTTCAGCCCTCTGATGAGTTTCCACTATGCCTGTAATAACATCGTGTCCCTTTTGTTTTAACAGCCTGGCCTCAGTAAGCATACGATAGGTTTTTCCCACACCTGCCACATATCCGAGAAAAATCTTCAGGTATCCTCTCTTACGCTCTTTTTTATGCTCCTCATCTTTGAGTAGATTTAACAGTTGATCAGGATCCGGTCTTTTTAAAATATCATCCAAAATTCTCGCCTCATTTCACGGCAGAAATTTCATCAAGGGCTATATTAAGTTTCAAAACATTTACAACCTGCTGTCCTAAAAACTGATTTTCCGTATTTTTCTTTATTAAATTATTAACTGCTCCCTCGGAAAGTCCTCTGGCCTCAGCAACTCTTTTAACCTGTATCATAGCAGAGGCAGGACTTATATGAGGGTCAAGGCCGCTTGCGGAAGCAAGAACCAGATCGGCAGGAATCTTTTCACTGGAAGAGATTTTATTTTCCCCTTCTATCTGTTTTATACCGGCCTCTACCCGGTCGATTAGTTTTTTATTCGAAGGCCCGAAATTAGACCCCCCGGAACTACCTCCGTCATAATTTACCGCCGAAGGTCTGCCATGAAAATATTCAGGTTTTGAAAAATTCTGGCCGATAAGTTCAGAGCCTCTGATTTTACCATTTATCGTAACAAAACTTCCGTTTGCCTGATAAGGGAAAGCAATCTGTGCCACAGCAGTTATAGAGAAGGGATAAATAAGCCCTGTTATAATTGAAAATACTATAAATATCAAAAAAGATGTTTTAATCTCTTTAATCATAAACATAAACCTCCTGTGTTAGTTTTTATAGCAGTGAATTTACACTTTCAAATATATCACTCTCTGAAATTCTCCTAAGCCAGTTTTAATAAAATTACCAGTAAATCGATTATTTTTATGCATATAAAAGGCAGTATAAGCCCTCCGAGACCGTAGACTAATAAATTCATCCTGAGTAATGATGTAACGGATTTAGCCTCATATTTCACACCTCTGAGAGAAAGAGGAATAAGACAGGGAATAATTACGGCATTAAAAATAACGGCAGACAGAATGGCACTCGAAGGTGTTCCCAGATGCATAACATTCAGAATATTGAGTTCAGGATACTGAACTGCAAACATGGCAGGTATGATGGCAAAATATTTTGATACATCATTTGCCACACTGAATGTTGTAAGAGCCCCTCTGGTAATGAGTATCTGTTTTCCTATTTCTACAATATCCAGAAGTTTCGTAGGGTTCGAGTCAAGATCTACCATATTGGCTGCTTCCCTTGCAGCCTGTGTGCCTGCATTCATAGCTACTGCCACATCCGCCTGGGCCAGGGCAGGAGCATCATTTGTGCCATCACCGATCATTGCAACAAGATTTCCGTCTGTCTGATATTTCCTTATCATAGAGAGTTTTGTTTCAGGTTTTGCCCCTGCCAGGAAATCATCAAGCCCTGCTTCTGCAGCTATTGAGGCGGCAGTAAGAGGGTTATCACCTGTAATCATTACAGACTTGATACCCATTTTTCTTAACTGTGCCAGCCTCTCCCTGATACCCATTTTTACTATATCTTTCAGCCTTATAATGCCTAAAACCATGTTATTTTCAGAAATCACAAGGGGAGTATCTCCGTTTTTCGCAACATCATCTACTCTGTTTTTTACCTCTTCTGAAATATTACCGCCGCCGGATTTAACAAATTCTTCAATGGCATCAATCGAACCTTTACGTATTTTTCTGTCCTTAATATCAACTCCGCTCATTCTACTCTGAGGGGTAAAAGGTACAAATACAGCTCCTTCGGGTACTCTTATATCACTGCCTTTTGTACCTGTTTCTTTCTTACATAAAGTAATAATACTCCTTCCTTCAGGTGTTTCATCGGAAAGGGATGAAAATAATGCTGCTTCCAAAACCCTGCTCTGTTCTATCCCGTCAGAAGGTATAAATTCGGAGGCCATTCTATTTCCAAGGGTAATAGTTCCGGTTTTATCAAGGAGAACTATATTCACATCACCTGCAGCTTCGACTGCTCTGCCGCTCACGGCAATAACATTATACTGTAACAATCTGTCCATACCTGCTATACCGATAGCGGGAAGAAGTCCTCCGATAGTTGTCGGCATCAAACATACAAGAAGTGCTACAAGGACAGGAACGGCTATTTTAACACCCATATAGCCTGCTATGGCAGGAATGGTAAACACAACAACTATAAAAAGAAGTGTCATAATTATAAGGAGAAGTTCCAGGGCTATTTCATTCGG
>DAIOEN010000113.1:0-23405 GCA_036746235.1 Vulcanimicrobiota bacterium
TGCTCTTCTGTTATTTCACCTGATGGTTCGGGAGGTTGCTCTTCTGGCACTTCACTTTTTGGTTCTGCAGGCTGCTCTTCTGTTATTTCACCTGATGGTTCGGGAGGTTGCTCTTCTGGCACTTCACCTGCCGGTTCGGGAGGTTGCTCTTCTGTTACTTCACCTGCCGGTTCTACAGGCTGCTCCTCTGGCACTTCACTTTTGGGTTCTGCAGGCTGCTCTTCTGTTATTTCACCTGCCGGTTCGGGAGGTTGTTCTTCTGGCACTTCACCTGCCGGTTCGGGAGGTTGTTCTTCTGGCACTTCACCTGCCGGTTCGGGAGGTTGCTCTTCTGTCACCTCACCTGCTGCTTCATTATTTTCTTCAATTTTTTTTTCTACACCCTGTTCTTCCAGGTGTCCGCCTTCTATATTATCACTCATAATATTCTCCTTGTAATTTTGCCACATCAGGATTATTTATGAATTACTATACATAACGTATAAGATATATAAATTATAACAAATTTATAGTAATTATAGAAGCAATTTTAATAAAATTACAAAAGGGAATTTTGCAACATTTCGATACAAAATCCCCCGGCAGTGACTGATCCCTCCACTAAGTACCGTAACAGGTAAAAGGGTATCCATAAAAAGCTTCTGCCTGGCAGGCTCTGGAGAAGAAAAATTAGTTTTTTATATAGTATTAAAAATCAAATAAGGGTTAATTTATTGTCTGTAAAACAAATTATATAAGGCAAATTATTTTTCTTCGTAAGAGCCTGTCAGGCAGAAGCTGATAAAATGGTTACTACTTTACCTGGTGCGGTAATAAGCTACGCTATAGTAAGGGCTTATTGGGGCTTTACCCACAGACTACAGCCCTAGTCTGGTAATGCTATTGTACCAAAAAAAGTTTGCTTTGGTCAATATTTCGAGGACTCCGCATTCATCTCCCTCTAAGCCTTCAGCTATAGAGGGAGTATTCTGCGGTCTTTCAGGATAAAATTTCAGGATATTAATTTTCTATAATAATAGTTTCCAGAGTGATAGAAGATTTTTTTCGTCTATTTTCAAGTTTCACATCGCTTCCAACACCTTCGGCTTTTGATACGACTACAGTCACTTTCTTATATTTCATGGCAGGTGTAACAGGAGGTGACACAGGATAGGTAGCTTCAATTACTGTAACTTCTATGATAAAACCATCGCTTGTTTTCGTTACTTCAGGATCAGGGTCATGTATGGGTATAAAAGCATAGCTCATTGACTTATAATATTCAATAGTTCTCTGTCCTATTATCATAGCCTGATTATAGGCAGTAGCTTTTTGTAAAGCTTCAAGCCCACTTGAAAGAGTTCCTACAATAGTAACTATAACAACGGATACTATTCCGATAGAAAAAAGTACCTCTGCAAAACCAAGTCCTCTGGATTTAAAATTCATGCCACGATAAAATTCTGAGTGCATAAGCTCCTCCTCCATATGTAAGCGGCGCAAGAACGGAATCATCAAATTTAATGCTTATTTTATCAGCTTCTGCTTTTATAATTCCTTTATCTTCACTGATCTGTTCTTCCGTATATCCATCTTCTTTGCTTTTACCGGCAGCAATGAGGGCACCTTCTATAATTAATTCTCCCCATTCCTTGCCTTTCCCGACAGTAGCATAAAAATCCCCGTTTGTATAAATAAGACCTTTGAACATGGTATTATGTCTTACATCAAGATTTATATCTCCCTGGGCATAAAGAGCTATATCATCAGAAGTGACACCTGCATCTATTACTCCTCCGTTAAGAGATATAGAACCTTTTGCATAAATATTTCCCTTTCCTTCCAGCAGTTTATCCCACGAATCCTTATCTTTATCAGGATCATCATCTATATTTACATTGCCGTAAATATATTTACTTGTAGCAGTATCCCAGTTCGCATCGGGAGCGTCTGCATAAAGACAAACACCTTTATTTACAAACTTGACCTGAGTACCTTTTATAATAAGATTTCCTGTTTTACCAGGTTCAGGAGCAGCAGTACCTTCAGGTGCCGCTACTTTAATATTCCTGGAAATCTCTATGGCATAATCATTAACTATTACCCCCGGAACAACCTCGGTCTTTTTACCCCAGTCGCCGTTATATGTAGCAGCAGGTGTAATAGAAGCGAAATCTTTTATATTTTCACTTTCTTCTTTATAATAATTAAGTATACTTCCTCTCATAATATAAGTACCGGAAGGAAGAGGAGTGGGATTAAATTTAACACCCTTTACAATATCTGCTACAGGTAGAGAAGGAACCTCCTGTTCAGGCTGATTTTCTTTTATATTTTCAGGGACAGGTCCCCATGGATGAGGAACCAATATACTGCTACATCCTGATACAACGGCATCTTCAGAGAGATTCAGACCCCACCAGTCTTTACCTGCCTGTTCGATTTTTATGGAAGGAACAGAAGGAGAATTTGCATCGGAATGTATGACAGGCGCAACAGCGCTGTTGATACTTGAAAAATTAAATTGATTGGTCTTTAATGAAATAGCCCCTCTGGAACCATTTTTCATTTTAGAACCTGACATAGTAAGGGTTAAAAACACCTCTACATGCCTTACAGTATTCCCTACTGCAGTAGTAACAATAATATCAGCCGTATGGGGAGGAACATCTCCGCGCCACCCGGGAACGGCGGTATCACCGTCAAGATTATTAACAGAATAAAGTTTTCTGGAAGTGCCGAATACAGAATCATTAGGGTTAAAAGTTATATAAAAACAACCTTTATTCTGAAAGCTGATTTTTGATTGCAAATTTGTATCAAGAGCGTTAAATTTATCAACATCCAGGCCTGTCACAGATATATCCTGATCACCGAAAGAATTGAAGAGATACTCATTAGCCATACCAGCCTTTCCCCATGTTCTGTCAATTTTTAATTTTATTATTGCCTCATTCACTGCCGCCTCACAGAGAGGCACAAGTGAAGCTCTCTCTACATCGGCAGTAGCCCTGTAAAGAGTCTGTGACGTGAGACTGATAAGACTGACCATTAGCATAAGAAGAAGGGCAGTCATCAACATAACAGTAAGAAGAGCAAACCCCTTCTGACTTTTATCCATAATATAAAACCTCCTTTACTTATTTCTTAACACTACTACACTTTCCAGTTCCAGCTTTTCATTACTGGGAGGACTTGTGGCAAGATCCGGTTTTAATGGTTTACCTGTTTTAACAAGTATATCGACAGACCCTCGAGAAAGATCTGCGGAAAAATTAAGATATGTTATATTCCTCGCTATAGTTCTTCGAGAAGAAATATAAGTAGACGATGCAGTAAGATAATAACCCATAGGATTGACCGGAGGGTGAGGCTTTTTCCAGTTGGCCTGAGTAGGAGGATAGGGGAAAGCAGATATTTTTATTGAAGGATAACTATTTTCTGCACAACAGTCAGCTAAATCAACAGTTTTACTGTATAGTACATAATAACCTGAAGGAACAATCTTTGGATCATCGTCAACATAAAATATTAAATATTGTTTCCAGTTCATTTCACCTGCTGCCTCTTTATAAGCAGTCATTCTTGTATTGGGATCATAGGCAGTCAAAAAAGAAATAGCATCATTGGGAGCAGGTGAACCTGATATAATATAATTCATAGTTTCTACACTGTTTATGGAACTGCCTCTTATTTCTCTTTCTATCCTTGATAATAAAACCTGGGCGCTTTCGTTAATTTCTATACCTTTTCTGGCTTTAACCCAGCTCCCTGAAGAAATGACAAATATATAAAACATAAGACCTGATATCATAGAAAATATAGTTAACGAAAGCATTATTTCAAGAAGGGTTGTACCTCTTATCATACTATTTCTTTGCCTGAACATATAATCTCCTATCTTAAATATTCTATAAAATTATAACACATGGTCAAGTTAAATGCAATTAATTTTTTATTTAATAAAATTTAACTTTTAGTCTAGCAAAATAACTGCTTACTTTATTGTTAACAGTTATAAATCTACGAAATCCATAAAATCGAATATGGAATTGCTATTTACACCTGTTAAATTTCCGGAAGAAATATCATATATCCCCAGAGGAGAAGATTTTATATAAGTATTTTCTCCCATTATATAAATTTTCCCATCAAAAAACATAGATTTATTTATATCAAATCCTATAAACTTCTGTGGTACAGATATATTTCCAATATTTTCATACTTTATATCGAAGATTATTATAGAACCCGGTTTACCGGTAAAAACATAAAGTTTTTCAGGTTCTTTCGGGTTCAATAACACAGCCACAGGATCACCGTTTACAGGTAATTCTTTCAGTGTATTACCTGACTTTAAATCAATAACAGCAATTTTATTTTTAGCAGAAAGACATACAAACACTTTATCTTTATTGCCTGCAACACATACCGGCTTTTGCCCTCTAAAGGTTAATACATTTCTGACGACAAAATTCACAGTATCAAAAATAATTACACTTTCATCTTTTTCACATGTTATAAAAAGCCTGTCTTTTGAAAGAGAAACAGATATTTGAGACGGCGACATATCAAGTTTTGCAGGACTTCTTCCTTCTTTAAAGTCTTCTATTCTGATAAAATAAAGATTTTGTTTGTTCTCATTAAATGCATAAATAAAATTTTCATCAGGAGAAATCATAATAAAGGAAATACCCTGAATTAGTTTCTTTTCCCTCAAAATATTTTTTTTGTTTATATCAATTTCATAAAGTACACTATTTGTCGGACTGTAACAGTAAAGGGTCTGATTTTTTTTAGAATAAGCCACAGGCCCGGCATTCTGCGGCAAAGTAATAAAATCTCTGAATTTATTATCACGAAGGTTTAATTCTGAAATAATCTTATTGGAGCCTGATGTAAGATAAAGGAACATACCTTTCCTGGGTAAATTATTGATATAATTGGAACCGACACTGATACAGTATGACAGTATTAAAATAAGAACTATAATTGATACTATTCCATAACCGGAAGCTATAAAAGGATTTTTCACCTTGAAATCAGTTATGATTTCTTCAACCTTTTCCTGAGATATGGCAGGAGGAGGTGGTGGTTCAGGCTCTCTTGCTTCCTCTTCCTGTTTCTTTATCTCTTCCTCCTTCTTTTTCAATACCGAAGAAAGATCCAGTTCATGGAGATCCATTTTTTTAATGAGTTTCCTGACTGCTTCAATATCAGGTCTGTCATCAGGGTTAATGGCAACACATCTGTCTACAAAGCGCTGAACCTTCTCAGAAACAAACCTCTTATGTTTTCTCAAAGGTTTGAACTCATAGGGATGTTCTTCAGGGTCAACACCTGTAAGCATATAATAAACTGTTACACCCAGGGCAAAAATATCTGCTTTCGTATTGGTAAAATCTACTCCCCTCTGTTCGGGAGCTGCATAACCTAAAGTGCCGCGGCTCTGAATCGTTCCGTCTTTATCTGTATCGAAAAAACTGCCTATTCCGTAATTTATAAACTTTATACTTCCGTCAAGAGCCATCATTACATTTGAAGGTTTCAGATCACCGAAACCTATAGGGAAAGGTTTTTTATTGTGGAGATAATCAAGGGCATCGCATATCTTTTCCATTATACTAAAAATTGTTTTTACCGGTATAGGAGTTCCTTCTTTTACATAGACTTTGAGCATTTCTTCAAGGGTATTTCCCTCAATATACTCCATTACGGTAAAAAATCTTACCTGTTTACTTTCTATAACAGAGAAGTAATCATATATTTTTGAAAGATTTCCATGATCTACATCTTTCAGGAAAGATGTCATTCTTTCAAGTCTTTTCAGGGCATCAACGGTAATTTCTTCAGAAATACCTTCTCCGGGAATATATTGTATTTCTTTTATCGATTTTATCTTTTTCCTATCATCTTCTTCCTTAAGGTCCTTTACTTTATAAAGTACTCCGTTTATATCTTCATAGATTTTATCGACTATTTCATATCGTTCAGATAAAACATGTCCTTCTTCGAAAGGTTTCAATACAGGAGGGACTTCCGGTTTCTTTTTATAGGAGGAAATCTTTTTCTCTTTCCAGTCGGGAGGAAGAGTTTCGTCTGATTTAACACTTCCGCCTTCAGAACTGGGAAGTGCATAATCGGAAGCAAGATCTATATAACCTCCTTCATGTACTTCTTCCTTTACTTCTTCAAGTGTTTCTACTATCTCTAATTCATTTTCCATCACTTCTGCCGGTTCCGGGGAAGTTTCTTTTTTCTGAATTTTTTTGATTATAATTTTTCTTTTCTTTCCGTCTGCACGGGATTCCAGATATTCTTCAAGTTTATCTTTCGACAATCTTTTTGTGCTGTATTTAACACGTTTTGTTCCGGCCTCTTTAACCAGGGGACGTTTTTTTCTTACAATTCTCCTTTTACCTTCTTCCGTATGTTCAATAACCTCTTCAGAAGCGGAATCTTCATCTGTATCAGAAATTTCTTCTGACTTTTTCATATTTTCAGGATTTACATATTCTTTACTGTCACTCATGATATAATTTTAATACTCCTCAAAAAACAGGTTTCTATAATAAAAGTATAACAAAATTACAGTAATAATAAAAGTAATTTGCTTACCTTTTTATTAAGTTTTAATAAAAAAATTCAGAAAAACTTATCATTCCAATTTACGCTGTCAAAACAGATAGATTATAAGAATCGTAACGGGTAACGCGTGACGCGTGACGGGTAATGCGCAATGCGTGTTTTCACCGGTACCAGGCGACAACAGGAGGTCGCCCCTACTGAATAATGACTCACGACTCACTTCTCACGACTCACGACTCACGTTTTTTACTTAACAGTCTTAAAGAATTGAAAATAACAAGAAGAGAAGCACCCGTATCTGCCAGTATTGCCATCCATAGAGTAGCCATCCCAGCCAGGGCAAGAGCCATAAAAAGAGCTTTCACGGCAATGGCAAAATATAGATTTGCTTTTATTATGGCCAGAGTATTTCTGGAATGTTTTATAAGCCACGGGAGTCTTCCGAGATCGTCTGACATAAGGACTATATCTGCTGCTTCAATAGCAACATCACTCCCTATGTCACCCATGGCAATCCCCAGAGTAGCAACTGCCATAGAGGGGGCATCGTTCACACCGTCTCCAACCATAGCCACATATTTAAAATCCCGGACCATTTCTTCTACATTCCTGACTTTATCTTCAGGAAGAAGGGAAGATTTAAAATCATCAAGACCGGTAGCATCGGCGACATGGCGGGCAGTTCCTTCATTATCGCCGGTTAACATTACTATTTTTTTGACTCCCAGGTCTTTAAGAGATTTTATAACAGATGATGTATCAGATTTTATCCTGTCTGATATAGAAATAAGTCCGCATACGTTTTTTTCATTACCGATTACAACTACAGAATGACCGTCTTTTTCCATTTCTTCTATTTTTTTATTTACAGAAGAATCGTCTAAAAATTTCTCCATCATACTCTGATTACCAATCCAGTAAAGACTTTCTTCTATATACCCTTCTACGCCTCTTCCTTTAATCAAATTAAATTTTTCACAGGGAGTAAATCTTATGGCTTTATCAAGGGTTTTTTCGAGAATAGCCTTTGCCAGAGGATGTTTACAATGAATTTCAAGGGAAGACGCTTTAGAGAGGATAAACTCCTCCGTATAGTTTTTAAAAGGGACAATATGTATCACTTCAGATTTACCACAGGTTATAGTGCCTGTCTTATCGAAAGCAATAGCAGAAATAGATGCAGGAGCTTCGAGATAAACTCCACCTTTAATAAGAACACCATTTCTTGCACCGCTTGTAAGGCCTGCAACAATACTTACAGGTGTGGATATTACCAGTGCACAGGGACAGGAAATTACAAGGATTACAAGAGCTCTGTACAGACTGTCAGACCATGGCAGCCTGAACCACAGAGCAGGTATCAAAGCTATGAGAATAGATAAAAAAATCATAGAAGGCGTGTAGTAACGGGCAAATTTTTCCACCCACTGTTCTGAAAAAGCACGTTTTCCCCTTGCTTCTTCAACCATACGGGTAATTCTGGCAAGAGTTGTATCACCGGATGTTCTGGTTACTTTAAATTCAAAAGCTCCTTCTTCATTTATAGTTCCTGCAAAAACTTCCATGCCGAATTCCTTTTTCACAGGCACCGACTCGCCTGTTATCGTAGATTGATTGACAGTACCGGAGCCCTTTGTAACAATCCCGTCAAGAGGTATTTTTTCCCCAGGACGTACAAGTACTGTAACTCCCGGAGGAACTTCAGAAACAGGTTTCTCTAAAATATCTCCGTCATGAGGACAGAGATATCGTGCTCTGGGAGGAGAAAGTTCCATCAGAGCTTCTATTGCCTTCCCGGCTTTCCCCACACTCCATGCTTCCAGAAGCTGTGCAAGAGCAAATAAAAATACAACTGTAGCAGCTTCAAACCACTGGCCTATGACAACAGCTCCCGCCATGGCAAGGGTCATGAGAACATTCATATCGAGTCTTAAATGTCTTACAGATATAAACACCTTTGGAATTATATACCAGACAGAAAAAATCATAGAAATTATATATAAAATAATGGAGATAAGAGGGAAAACATGATGGGCCATAGCTTCACCGCATACAAAAGCATCGATAATACTTCTATGAATTATTCCGTGAGAGACTGAAGCGGAAAGTAAAAAAACAAAAGAGACAACACACATAATAAAACGTCCGTCTTTATCGTGTACAGTTTTTGTCCCTTCGCAGGAGTAGCAGTGGCCAGTCCATGGAAAAGCTTCAAGACCTGCATCTCTGACAGATTTCACTATATCATCTTCCACCGGAAGATCCGTATCTACCGTAACAGTCATGGCTGATTGCAATATATCAAACTGAAGGTCTTTAACAAAAGAAAGTTTTCCCACAGTATTTCTGAGGGCAGAAACCTCTTCTGCACAATCAAGTCCTCTGATTTTATATTTCAGTTTTTCAGACATAATGTTTCACTTCAGGGCGTTTAATAAAACGCCCCTTCACGACTCTCAAATTTTCCACAGATAGAGAGAACTTTCTCCATCTATTGTTCTTTCCACATCTACCTTTAAAGGTTTGATTACTATTTCCATAGTAACAGTAACGTCTGCATCCAGAAGATGTCCTCCGAAAGTCTTGAACTCCGCATCACTTAAAATAACATGAATATGACAGAAAGGCTTTCCTTCCTTGATGGCAATATTTCCTTTCAGGCTGAGGAGTTCAAAATTTCCTTCATATCTTTTCTCTATATATCTCTTCTGATTGACAACAAAATATCCTATATGAGGATCCTTTACGGCACCTATACCTGAAACTGTAGCGAAATTAATATTCAATTCTTCTGCAAGAGATGTCAGACTTGATAAGACACTATCTCCCTTTTCCAGTTTTACTACATAAATAGAATCTTCAGTTCTGGTGTATTTCATTATAGTCACTCCTGTCCTTTAAATTTTTAACCGTTATAACCTTATAATCATTACCATTTGAGATAACAGTAACTGCGCCACAATAATCTGTCCTGTAAAGTGCACCGGAAAAAATATTTAATCTCTCAATTACGTAGCCCGAAGGATGGCCGTAAGGATTCTTATTGCCAACACTTATAACGGCTATGTCCGGTTTTATCTTCTGTAAAAATTCTTTAGACGTTCCCGTATTACTACCATGATGGGACACTTTTAAAATTTGACTTTCAGAAGAATTTAACATAACTCTTTCTTCTCCTTTTTTTTCTATATCCCCTGTAAGCAATATGGATATTTTTTTCCAATAAATTCTTAAGACCAGACTGTTTTCATTCAAATGATTTTCTGAAGAAATCAGCGGGATTGAAGGATTAAGCACTTCAAAAGTAACCCCTTCATTAAAATATAATTTATTTCCTTCAGAAAGTCTGTAATAGTTTATACCCTTCTTAAGGGCAAGATATAAAAATTCCCTGTACATTCTGTTTTTCCGGTCAACATCCAATCCGTCATAAATTGCCTTAACCCTGACTTTTTTTACAACTTCAACAAGTCCTCCAAGATGATCATTATCGGCATGGCTGAGGAAAATACCGTCTATCTGCCTTATACCCTGTCTTTTAAGAAAGGGAATTATAACTGATTTACCTGCATCATAGTATTCATTTGCCTTACCTCCGTCTACTAAAAAACATTTTCCATCAGGAAGTTTTATAAAAATACTGTCTCCCTGCCCTACATCCAGAAATACAATTTTAAGAGGTGATGGGAACACTAAAGGATACCAGATAAATAAAAGAAAAATTATGGAAACTATAAGAATAATTCTGCCTGTGGTAAGAACAAAACCATACTTTTCTTCGGCATAATCTCTCCAGTATCTGTAATTCTGAACAAGAGAAAATATAAAATAAATAAAAACATAATAAAACAAAATAAAACAAAGCGAAGGAGAAGGTAGATTTACAGAAGCAAAGGGCACTTTAGATAAAAAAGTTACAATAAAAATTATATAATCAACAATTACTCCCGATATTCTGGCAAGTATTATTCCACCGAAGGGAAACACTGAATAGACGATTAACATAAACACTCCTGTTACAAGAGAACAGGCAACGAACATAAAAATCATCAAATTCGCAAATACTGCCACAAGAGACAGTTCGTTAAAATAATAAACTACTATGGGAGAAACTCCCAGTTGAGCAGCAAGTGAAACAGCCAGACAGTTTCTTATATCACGGGAAGGAATAAAATTGAGAATTTTCTGTAACGGCGGAGTAAAACATATTATTCCGAGAACAGAACCGAAGGAAAGTAAGAAACCTGTATCATAAAGGTCGAGAGGATTCATTATAAGCAGCAAAAAAGCAGAAGCAAAAACAGAAACAAGTAAATCAGGTTCCTTTTCTATGATAAGACCGAAAAGAACTATAATGCTCATGACGGAAGCTCTCATTATAGACGGTTCTCCCCCTGCAATAAAGGCATAAAATATTACAACAGGTATACAGACTGCGGCACTTCTTCTGTGGGAAATCTTTAACATTTCTCCTGCAAAAACTATTATTACAAGTAAAATAGATATATTGGAACCGGAAGCAGCAAGTATATGCAATGTACCTGTAGCCTGAAAATCTTTTATAATATTCTCCCCTATGGAACTTCTGGTTCCAAGTATCATGCCGGCAAGGAGATAACCTTCCGTACCGGGGAGCAATTCCGATATGATCGAAACAGATTTTCTTCTGATCATTGCAGCATATCTGGACAGGAAATCACCGCTTACATAGTCCAGAATTTTTATATCGTCAAAAGAATTCACGTGAATAATATTATGAATATTTTCCCTTAAAAGATAATCTCTGTAAGAAAAGTCGCCCGGGTTCCTTCTGCCAGGAGGAATGAGAAGAAGGCCTTTTAAAATTACTCTCTCACCTGTAAAGATTTCTCTTTTTCCTTCTACTCTGACTCTGACTTTCTGGCTCATATTATAACTCTTATCATGAATAAAAATCCTGTAAGTATCAATGGTAAAGTAAGTTCTGCCGTCATCAAATATATTATCCCCTTTTACTATTCCCTCAAGAACTAATATATTATTTTCCAGACCGGACAAAGGATTGATGGCAACTTCATGCCAGGCAACCTGGCCATAGAGAAAACCTGACAGGAAAAAACTTGTTCCTATAATATATTTGAAAAAAGGCCAGTTCTTTATATGAGCTACTACAGAGAAAATCAAAAACAAGAATAATAAAGTAAAAATTATAACAGGCGACACCTTCAAAAAAGAAGTTATGAATATACCTGTCATAAAGAAAATAGTTATAATAACAATTACTCTGTTCATAATAAAATTATTATTCTTCAGTACAGGAAAAAGCTCCTTTAGAAAAAAATTAATTAAAAGGACTTTTCTGAAGAAAAAAGAATTTTTATATTTGACTATAATTAGAATTTAAGTGAGTGGTGAGTGGAATATGGCATCATCACTCACTACTCACTATCGAAAGGAGACCTTTATGGATAGCAGTATAGAATATACTTCAGTTGAGATAGATGAAATTCCGGGTATTATAGAAAAAATTCAGGATTCTATCTATGATAAAATGGATCAGATCTGCTCACTGAAAACCATATATGTAAAAAAATATCAGAATAAAAATAAATTTATCTGTATCTGTGAAACATTAAAACCTTTAGAAATAGTAAATGATAGAATAGAAGAACAGGAAAAAATACTGGCCTCTGCAAACAAATCTGATATAATAGGTTTTACCAGTCTTTTTGGAGTTTTATCCAAAAGTAAAATAAAAAAAATATCGCCTCTTCTAAAAAAGAAAAAGATCTCTGTCGATTCTGTGATATTCGAGGAAGATGATATATCTGAGGAACTTTATATAATAAAATCAGGAAAAGTTCTCATATATAAATATATAGATGAAGAAAAAAAGAAATTCGAAGTACTGGCTTCTCTGTGCAAAGGAGATATATTCGGAGAAATGGGTATACTGGATAATGCCACAAGATTTGCCTGTGCAAGAGCTGTTCTGGAACCGTGCGAACTTTATTTCATGAAAAAAACTGACTTTTTGAATATATTACAGACATATCCGGAAATAAGCCTGAATTTAAGCAAAATCTATTCAGACAGGCTCAGAGCTACAGGGCAACAATTAATCAAACATCTGAGAGGATTACCTGCCGTTACAGAAACATCAGAAAATACTTATCAAAAAGACTACAGAACTTCTGAACTTTCTATTTCGGAAATTGCAGCAATAATACCTGATATAAACAAATCAGTGGAGAAAGCAGATACTCATAAACCGGTGGAAAAAATTCCTGTAAGGATGACATCCAAAACAATTTCAGCAGAAGAGATAATTCAAAAAAGAAGAGAAAAACTTCTTTCAAAAAGCAAATCAGAAGAATTATCCAGAGGAATTTTATTTAGAAAACCGAAAGAGTCAATCAAAGAGGATTGAAAACCCCGTGACTGTCATCCGGCCAATTTCTAAAGTCTAAAGTCTAAAGAAAGGTACGGAAAATATTATTGCTGCATAGTTTCTAATTCTTTTGCACTCTGTGTCAGGAGTTTAAGTTTTATATCACCTACGATAGTGAGAGCTTTACGTAAAAATTTTCTTCTTTCTCCTGCTCTCGGATCATAGGTAAGCTGTTCCAATTCTGTCTGAACCATTCCTTCAAGGTTCTGGAACCATGCAAGTTTCTGCCCCAGTTTCTTCATATCACCGTATTTTCCGCCTTCTCCTCCTTCACCTTCCATTTCATCATACTGGGTGCCTTTCATAGCAGCTTTATCTTTATCTTTCATTTTCTTCATTTTATTTTTTGTATCGAAATTTACAAATGAAGAAATAAGATCTGAAAGAACACTGAGGCAATTCATTATCTGCTGGCTATCAGGCATAGAAAGCTGTGCGGCAATATCATTGAGCTGTCTCGTAACTCCATCGAGTATTTGCCTTGCAGTTCTGATATCCACTTCCTGGGTCTGAACAAATTGTCCCTGAAGCATTTTATGAAAATCCTGCATTTTACCCGGTTCATTTCTGAGCCATTTCATCGTCCCTTTTGAAAGAAGTAATTTTCCTCCCTTGGTGGAAAATTTAAACCTGTAACCGCCTGCTCTGACATCTTTATTCTTTGTTTCCTTTGTCTGTCCGCTTTTTGTTACATTCGGGTCAGATTTCTGAGCTGTTTCATATAATTCATCTGCTTTCCCAAAAAATTTCTTTATAGCCTTTTCGGGAGTCTGTTCAACATTATCCTTTTGAAGATTATATTTAGACTGTAAATCCTGAAGATTTACATCTTTTTTAGCTGCTTCACCTTCTTTGCCCTTCATGGGGCCTCTGGTAGAAAACCTGGCATCTTCCTTTGCATCAGTTTTTCCACCCTTTAAATCTTTAGCAGAAATAGTTGTAGAAAGGACACTTCCTTTCATTGCATTCTGAAGAAAAAATTGATTTACTTTATCCATTTTTAATCAACACTCTCCCTTTATAACCAGCAGCAAAAAAATTTATCTGGTAACAGTATATTTACACTGATCCAGTTAAAATTATAACAGAAATCCTCCGAAGAAGCAAGCAAATTCGCAGGATTAAAAAGTGAAAAGTGAAAAGTGAAAAGTGAAAAGAATAAGATATTACTTACCATTAGATCCTTATTTATAAATTGTTATGAAAGTAACTATAATTTATATGAGAATCGTAACGGGTGACGCGTAACGCGTGACGGGAGGAACAAATTCTCATTCTTCGTTATGACCGAAACGCTCATGGCTTTCAGTGAAAGAGGAAAATTATAAAAAAATAATTGGAAAAAAGTCTTTATATTTTCCGAAATAACGTGATACTTTATATGAGTAACTACAGACGTACAGTTACTAAAATAAAAAAAGGGGGAATAATCATGTCAGCAATTCAGGGAATCGGAGGCGGCGGTTGAAGACCTAAAGCAGGAGCGGCTGGTGCAGCCGGCGGAACCGGTAAAGTAAATGAACAAAAAGGTGGCAATGATAAGAATCAGGAGATAGAAAAAAAAGCAAAAGAACTTGCAGAATCTCACGATTCAGGAACACTTCAACAGGCTCAACAGTTAAAGGGTGCCAAAAACACTCCCGAAGAAGGCGGAGAAAACAAAGAAGCACAGGATATAGCAGATAAAAATGACCAGGAAGTAATTGACAAGGCTGTGGAAATGAGACAGGCTATGGATGCACAGAAACAGCAACAGAATATGCAAAACAAGGTAACACTTTCACCTGATGCGAAAGGAGCCGGTTGAGGAGCCGGTGGCGCCGGTGGAGCCGGTGCAGTAATCCCCCAGGCAAACGCATTAAAAGGTATGGCTTAAATAATTTAAATATAAATTAAAATAACAGGGTCTTTTTCATTCAACCCTGTTATTTTTTATAAAACCTTCAATACCTGTTATTACAAAATTTATGCCTCTTATAATCAAAAGCTTGTTATTATATAAAAATAAGCTTACAATAAAAATATAAATTTTAATATATATTAAGGAGGCAGATTTTTATGAAAAAATCTAAAATTATTATCGGTTTAACAGTAATTATATTCTTTCTGGCTACTATTTGTTTTATCATGTCTTACAATGGAAAAATTATGGCGCAGGAAAAAGAAACAGGCCGTAACGAAATGAAACAACAGATGATGTTAATGGAATCCCTCTACCTTATAAATGACTTGAAATTAACAGGAGAACAGGTAAAAGAGCTTATTCCATTAATAAAAGAAGCAAAAGTAATAAAAGAAGAAATGGACAGTAAAAAAGATGCCATAGAAACACAGATATGTGACGGATTAAAAACTATAAACGATGAACTGGCGAAAAATACTGATCCTTCAGAGGAAAATTTTGCAAAGTTAAGAGACCTCAAAAAAGAAATGAAATCTATAAATGAGCCTTATAAAGAAAAGGCAGAAGTACTTTCTGAGAAGGTAAATAATATACTCTCAGAAGAACAAAAAAATATTATAAATAACTATCGTCCCACAGCCATATTTAAAGGAGAAGGAAAAAACAGGCCGGAAGACAGGGAAAAAGGCAAAGAACAGGGAAAGAAAATGAAAAAACTCCAGGAAATACTGGAAACAGCAAGAAATATTCCTGACGGCGAATATAAAGAAAAGAAAGATGAACTACTGGCAAAGGTTTCAGAGAGAATGAGTAAAGGAAATATGTCGTGGAGCGAAATAGAGGCAAAAATAAGTAAGGTCAGTGAAATACTGGATAAAACCAGAGCTATGAAACAGGAAGAATTCGAAACACAGAAAGACACTATATGTTCGCAAATGGCTTCTGTAGTAATGGGAAGTAAAAAGCAACATTCAGGCAGAATTATCAGATTGATGTTAAATCCTGAATTGTTACCGGTTCTCGAAAAAAGAATTTAACGTCGTGAGTCGTGAGTCGTGAAAAGTGGGTTATAGAAAAATACCCTGTTGCCCTGTTATCAGGGTATTTTTCATTTCATATAGAAGGTATTTATCATTTTTCCAGAGAATTATTTATAGTGAGTCGTGAAGAGTGAAGAGTGAAAAGTGAATAGTAGGGGCGACACCTCCTGTGTTCGCCCATTACCCGGTGATAATACACATCACGCATTACGCATCACGCATCACTAAACACCCGTTACGCGTTACGCGTCACCCGTCACGCATAATGATAGGAGTCAAAAATGTTATTTCTACCCCTTTATAGTTTACTGGAAAATAGATATTTTATAAAGCAAATACTGGGTAAAGGCGGTATGGGTGCAGTATATCTGGCTGAAGACAGAAGACTTGGAGACAGAGCAGTAGCAATAAAAGAAATTATTCTCCAGTTTACCAGTGAAGAAGATAAGGAAAAAGCACTCATACAGTTCAGAACCGAAGCTACGATGCTTGCAAAACTGGATCACAGGAATTTACCTAAAGTCATAGATTATTTTGAATATAATGGTAAAGAATATCTGGTGATGGAATATATTAACGGGAAAACCCTTAAAGAATATATTGACGAAAAAAATTCACCATGTACTGAAGAAGAAGTGATAAACTGGGCTCTTGAAATATCTTCGGCCCTGGACTATCTTCACAGCCGGAATCCGCCTGTAGTATTCAGAGATTTAAAGCCCCAGAATATAATGATTAATAATTCAGGTCAGCTCAAATTGATAGATTTCGGCATAGCAAAAATATTTACCCCATCAGAGGAAACAAATACAATTATCCATGCCAGAGGCACTATGGGGTTCTGTCCTCCTGAACAGTGCAGCATAAAGGGAAATACAGATCCGAGATGTGATATATTCTCTCTCGGTGCAACAATACATTATCTCCTTACAAACAGAAATCCCTCCACCCTTCCCTTTGTATTCCCACCCCTCAGGGAATTAATACCCGCCGGTTCGGAAGAAATGGAAAAAATCCTGGCAAAAGCATTACAACTGGATTGTGATGATAGATATCAGCATATAAAAGACTTTATGGATGATCTTAATAAAATTATTTCCAGAAAGAAAAAAGAAGGCACTATTGAAGGATGGGTAAGTAAATGGTGGTGGGCTCTGGCTATAAGCGTCGCTTCTTACTGTGCAGGACTTATAGGGTTGAGATCATTGTTACAATATATAAAACCTTTTCTCTCTTATTTATTCAAACCGTTAAGTTTTCTCGTCTTATTTATTTATCTCTTTATACCAATAGGAATTTTGATTTTTTATTTACATAAAGATAAAAGGGTGAAGGGTAAAGAGCGTGACACGTAATGCGTGTTTTCACCGCTACCAGGCGAACATAGTTCGTTGCTCACTATAATCGTAACGCGTAAAGTATCTTTTCACTTTTCACTTCTTTCCTCCAGTAAAACCTTTACAGTTTCAGTAAGTTCAGAAATTTCCACAGGTTTTAAGAGAAATCTTTTTATACCAGCCTGAAGCACCTTTTCACGGGTGATCTCTTCATTAAATCCTGTGCATAAAATAACAGGTAAATCAGCTCTCACATTCAGCATTTCTCTGGCCATATTAAACCCTGTAAGTTCAGGCATTGTATGGTCTGTTACGACTATATCAAACCTGGATGGATCCTGTTTAAATGCTTCAAGAGCTTTTCTGCTATCAGTAAAGGAAACAACATGATATCCGGCACGCTCCATAACTGTATTCCATAAATTAAGAATAGCTTCTTCGTCGTCAACAAAAAGAATATTCCCCGAACCTTTAGATATTCCGGCATTTTTTTTCTCTTCCATGACAGAGTCATCTTTAAACCGTGGAAGCAAAACCTGAAAAACACTGCCTTTACCGGGTTCGCTGGAAACAATTATAGTTCCGCCATAATTCTTTACTATGCCATGAACTATGGAAAGGCCCATACCTGTTCCTTCACCATGAGGTTTTGTAGTAAAAAAAGGCTCAAAGATTTTATCTATAATATACTGAGTCATTCCATGTCCTGTATCTGTCACGGAAAGTCTTATATAAGCTCCTGGAGAAAGATCATCATATGTTGCCATATTATCTGATGTAATATCGAATCCTGAAATATCTACCGTTACAGTACCTCCTTTTTCTCTCATAGAATGAGCAGCATTGGTACAGAGATTCATAAATATTTGATGAATATGAGTTTCATCTGCAAAAACAGTCAGAGAATCTCCCTCTATTTTCACTTTTATTTCAATGGTTTTTGGCAAAGTTGATCTGAGTAACCTGCACGATTCTTCTATAACAGATGTCATATTTATTGCTTTTTTCTCTTCCTCTGTATATCTGCTGAAGGTAAGAATCTGTTTTACAAGCTCTCTGGCACGTATACCGGATTTGAGAATTTCCTGAAGGTTTAGAGAGAAGGAATTACTTTCATTTTCCATAAGAATAAGTTCCGTATTCCCGATAATAGCTGTAAGGATATTATTAAAATCATGGGCTATGCCACCTGCCAGCCTTCCTATAGCTTCCATTTTATGAGATTGAATAAGTTTTCTTTCCAGAATTTTTCGTTCCGTAATATCTGTAGTTATTCCACATACTGAAACAGGTTTCCCTTCCATATTACATACAGGGAATTTTATAGATATATAGGTATGAAGTCCGTCGGGAAGTTCTAAACACTCCTCAAATTCTAAAGGGCATACGCAGTCTAAAACCTTTTTATCATTTTCCTTAAAACTTCTGGCTGATTCTTCCGGAAAAATATCACTGTCTTCCCTGCCTATAACATTATGTTCAGGAATATTAAAAAGGGATTCGAATTTTTTATTAACAAAAATATATCTTCCCCGGACATCTTTTAAATAAATAAGAGCTGAAGAATTATCCATTATGGATTTCAATGTTTCCTGACTTTCTTTTAATTCCTTTGTCCTTATGTCAACCTGCTTTTTTAGCGACCATGACCAGAAAAGAGATAGAAAAAAAAGACATAAAAATATAGAAAGACCTGTGACAGTATAAAATATTACTTTTCTTATAGATATACGTTCCGGTTCCAGAACACCGAACCATTTATCATATATTTCTTCATACCTGCCTGTGTGTTCGAGGATTTTCAATCCTTCATTCAAAGATGCCAGAAGTTCTTCATTGCCTCTGGAAACGGCAAAACAGTATTTCTGTGATGCAAGAGGTTTGCCTACTGTAATTATATTGGTAAGTGCCAGTTTTTTTACAAAATATAATCCCTGTAATTTACCGAGAAGTGCACAGTCACATTTACCTGATGCAAGTAATCTCAGTGCCCCCTCAGGTGTTTCATCTTTAAATATTCTGGAGGAAATCTTACGGGATATTACAAAATCATCCATAATATCTCCTTCCTGAACTATAATCTCTTTATTATAAAGATCATCTAAGGATTTAATCTGGCTGCCCTTACGTACGAAAATAGAATGATGAACAATCGTATGGGGACTGGAAAAATCTACCAATTTCCCTCTTTCAGGAGAATGATACATGCCCAGGAGGAGATCAATATTTCCTTTTTCAAGGTCACTTCTTACCTCTTTCCATGGGCCAAGTTTCAGCTCATAATTAATACCCATTACATCTGCTATTGCACAGAATAATTCCACATTGGACCCTGCAGGTCTACCGTTATTATCCAGAAATTCATAGGGAGGATAGTCATAATCTCCTGATACAATTATTTTTTTGCTATTTCCATAGCTTTTATAAGAAAAAAAAGCCAGCAAAATAAAGATAAACAGGCAAATTAATATTTTTTTTGTCATAATTTTATAACCTGCTAAGAAATTGATATCTTACAGAGTTGAACATTAATATTTAATAAAACCTCTTTCCCTTCACCCTTCACCACTTTAATTATTTATACTCACTTCAGAAATAAGTATATCATTTATAATAAGGATTTACAAAATAAATTATTGACGTTATAATTTAAGGTAATAATTATAATTCTATATATTCAGGTCACAGGCTCCTCGCGTCATGTGTCACGATTTTAAGAAAGGGGAAAAAAACATGTTCGGACAGATAAAGAATTTTTTTAATCCAGACGGGAAGCAGCCCGGCAGTTCTTCTTCTAAAAAATCTAAAAAATCCGGGAAAAAAAAACCTGGAAAAAAGGAGAAAGTAATAGAAACTTTTAAATTCCCGGTAGAGGGGAAAAGTGAACAGGACCTCAGGTTATTTATGTTAAATACCTTTCTTATGACTCCCCATGGACAGCTAGACACTACCAAATCACTTCATCAGGAAATGGTAAAAAATGATCCAGTTTTTTACGGACATCTTGCTTCCTGGTATCATCAAAAGGGAGAAGTAAGAGATCATAAAGAAATTTTTACGGCTCATCTTCTTACAAGCAGTCATGAAATGCACAGAGAAGCAGGATGTGCCCTTCTGGAAAAATTTCCTCCCTATCAGGTTTCCCGTATTATGGATTATTGCAAGATAAGCCTTAAGAAATTTCCTAAAATTGCAAGAACTGCAGTAATTCAGTATCTCAGGAAAAGAGAAAAAGATACTGACTGGTTCGATTCTTCAGTAATAAGAGGAAGAAAGGTAATGAAACATCTCTATGCATCATTACGTATAAAACCTTCCGAAAGAGCCCAGCAGATACTTTTTGACAATAACCCTCCCGAAGGCACTTCTCTTTATTCATTGAAAATTCTTGCTAAAGAAGAAGAACCTGCAAAACAGGCAAAGATAATTTTCGACCATAAAATTCCCTATCCTGTAGCAGTGGGGGCATTAAAGAAAATAACTCCTTCTCTTATGATCTCACTTATAAATAACATGTCGGGTCAGGAACTTATAAATAACATGGCATCACTTAAAAAGAGAGGAGCCTTCGAAAATCCCGATATAAAAGCCATTATAGAGGAAAAACTCGGAGAAGCAGGGAAAGACAAAAGGGTTTCCACAATGAAAGCCAGGGTTGCTTCCAAAGTGGCAGGTCTTTCACAGGAACTTACAGATAATCTGGAACAGGTGGCACTTGAAAAAGCAAAAGAAAAAGGAACAATAAAAAGTCCTGCCGCCATATTTGTAGACAAATCAGGCAGTATGGATATAGCAATAGAGGTAGGGAAAGCAGTTGCCACTATGTGTTCTGCCATAGCAGAAAATGATCTCTTTGTATATGCCTTCGACAATATGGCCTTTCCTGTTACGGCAAAAGGAAAAGATATGGCTGCATGGGAAAAAGCCTTCAGTGTCATAAAAGCAGGAGGTTCAACCAGTATAGGAGTGGCTCTCGAAATAATGAGAAGAAAAAAAGAAAGGGTTGAACATATTATTATTATTACAGATGAAGATGAAAATGCAAGTCCTTTATTTACAGAAACATATAAAAAATACTGTGAAGAACTATTTACATATCCTGCTATATTGATAGTAAAGGTAGGTCATGCAATAAATAAATTAGAAAAAGAACTGGACAGCAAAGGCATAGAATATGTAACATATAATTTTAAAGGAGATTACTATTCACTGCCCAATCTCATACCTCTCATAAATCAGCCTACAAGGCTGGATTTATTAATGGAAATTATGTCCACCCCTCTTCCTGTAAGGGAGGCTAACCTATGACAGATGTTACATCTGAAAAATGTCCGAACTGCGGTGCCAGTGAGATAGATTTCAATCTTACATGTAATTACTGTGGGAGCAAACTGAAAAGAAAAGAGGAAAATCTTGTTATAGCAACTATCGGTTATAGATGCCCGTCATGTCACAGTGATAACCTGGAAAAAAGTGATTTCTGTCAGCAATGTGGCACGAGAATAAAGAAAAAATGCCCTTTCTGTCTCACAATGCACCATATAAGTGCTATGTTCTGTACAAAATCAGGGTATAATATAAAAGAGTGGGAAGAGAAAAAAAGACTGGCAGAAGAGAGAAAGCCGGAAGAGAAAGTAAAAAAGCCAAAAGTTGATGTAAGGAAAATTCTGGAAAAGACTATTGAGAAAGAAGTGAAGGGTGAAGGGTGAGAAGGGACGTTTCTCAGGAACCCTGAGATAAAATACGCATTACGCATCACGTATCACGCATTACGCGTCACGAACCACGCGTAACGTGCTACGATTATAAAAAGGAGTAAACAAAATATGAAAACATTAAAAACAATAGCTTTAATATCTCTGGTAGTATTAATAATCTTTACAGGATGTAACGGAAAAGAAAATCCCGATAAAACATCGGGCACACAGGAAACACCTTCTATGGGTAATTCAGAAACTCCCCAGGTAGAACAGGGTAAAACGCCGGACTCACAGGAAACACCGGTAAAGGAAAAGACTGTTGCATCAACTACAGAAGAAGAACATGATAAAACATCCGATAAATCGGAAGAAAAGGGAAAACTTTTATTCGAGATGAAAACATCAAAAGGAACCATGAAGGGCGAATTTTATCCAGACTCTGCACCAAATACTGTGCTTAATTTTGTAACTCTGAGTAAAAAGAAATTTTATGACGGTCTGACTTTCCACAGGGTAGTTCCGGATTTTGTAATTCAGGGAGGAGATCCTGAGGGCACGGGAGAAGGAGGGCCGGGATATACCATACCTGCAGAATTTAATGATATAGAACATCAACCGGGTGTACTCTCCATGGCCCGTTCACAGGACCCTGACAGTGCAGGAAGTCAGTTTTTCATCTGCCTTACAAGAGAACAATGTAAGCACCTTGACGGAAGCTATACAGCATTTGGTAAAGTAACGGAAGGTTTTGAAGTGGCACAAAAGATTGAACAGGGCGATAAAATTGAGGAAATCAAAATAATAGGTGAGTTGCCGGAAGAACTGAAAGGGAAAGAAGTAAAGAAAAGCAGCGAACAGTAAATACAGTGACCAGTGACCAGTGGCCAGAAACCTGTTCACTGATAGCTGGTCACTGTTCACTGAAAAAGGGGGGGATTATTATGAAAAAACAGTTAATTCTATTTCTATTATTTATATTTATAATATCTCTCACATCCATAGCATGGTCTATAACAAAAGAGGATATAATAAAACTTACCAGAGCCGGTACAAGAGAAGAGGTTATTATAACACATCTGAGAGCGCAGGCTGATTTAAAGCTGAGTCCTGAAGACATACAGGAACTGAAGGAAGCAGGAGTCGGGGAAAAGGTTTTAAATTTCATCCTGGAATATAACGGCGACATGACAGGTTTTTACAGGCCGCCGGTCATTTATAAATATTATGACCGATGGGAATATGGTGAAATGGACTGGTTATTTTATCCATGGATATTTCACCGTCCTCATGGATGTCGTCCCCATCCGCCACCATCACAGGAACGTCCTCCCGGGCCACGATAAACAGGTGATGTGTACCGTAACAGGTAAAAAGGTATCCGTAAAAAGCTTCTGCCTGGCAGGCTCTGGAGAAGAAAAATTAGTTTTT
>DAIOEN010000114.1:0-22905 GCA_036746235.1 Vulcanimicrobiota bacterium
AAACTTATAAGTAGATACTCCTATTTATAGGTTTTTATAGATTTAATTCGACGGTGTTTGGTGTGAGAAATCTTATTTTATTATTATTTTTAATAGTGGTAATTTTCCCCGGCTGTTTAAAATCCGGCCCTTCTGTAAAAGATCTTCAGGAACAGATAGTAAAAATAGAGAAAGAAAATCATGAGTTAAAATCTCATATGGAGGGTGTTGAAAAAGGGAACAGGGAATTAAAAATCAGTCTGGACGAGACTAAAAAAGAAAATAAGCATTTAAAGGTTCAGACAGAGAAGATTAAGAAAGAAAATAATCAGTTGAAAATTCAGGTAAATAAGGTTAAAAAAGAAAGAGATAATGCTGTCAGGGAACTGGAGAAAATTTCAGGTAAAGTTTTAGATACTCAGGATTTAAATACTAAAAATATTCCTTCCAATACTGATGAGTTTATAGAGGATGTTAATACGTTCAAAAATGACGTATTAAAAGGTGCAGGTTATTAGGTAGTGAGTCGTGAAGCGTGAGTCGTGAGTCGTGAGTAAAAATTACCCTTTTCTGCCAATATACACTTTAGAATTACTCTGTTGTGATAAATCTATCATGGTTCCCGGCCGGCTATCCCGGCAATCTTTCCCATCCCATTAATCCCAATAAAAAACGATATGGCGGACATATTCTCCGGCCTCATCATCCTGTTAATCTTTTCATCCCATTAATCCTGGTTAAATTTTTGGACAAAACATTTTTTATAGTCTGTTATATAGATATATCCGTCTCTATCCAGGGCAATACCGCAGATCTGACCCAGGGAAAGATAGGCAAAGTCTGTTCCTGCTGCCCAGGTTTTTATGTATCTTCCTTCACTGTCAAATTTCTGAATTACTGTATTGTTTTGATCCACTACGTATACATTTGACATATCGTCAATGTCTATATATGAAGGACTGTTGAGTTGTCCCGGTTCTGTGCCGGGAGAGCCCCATTTCTTCAGGAAAATTCCATTTGAATCGAATTTCTGGATGCGATTATTAAACGTGTCTGCCACATATACATAATTTGACTGATATACAGCTATACCTGTTGGTGACATGAACTGTTTTGTCCCCTGACCTTTCTCGCCCCATGCTGTTATAAATTTCCCGGAACTGCTGAATTTTTGTATTCTGTGATTGTTTCTGTCACACATATAAACATAACCTGCCATATCTACGGCAATGCCGGAAGGCAGATTCATTTTGCCATCGGCAGAACCGGCGCCTCCCCATTTTGTTATAAATGTTCCGTTACTGTTAAATTTCTGTATACGATTATTCCATCCGTCTGTTATATAGATATTTTGTTCCATGTCTGCGGCTATTCCTTCTGGCAGATTAAATTCTCCTTTATCGGTGCCTTTATCTCCCCAGCATGATATAAAACTCCCGTTTACGTCAAATTTTTGAATTCTGTTATTGAGTTGATCAACTACATAGACATTTTTAAATATATCTACCGATATGCCTCGGGGACCGGTAAATTCACCGTAATCGCTGCCTGGAGAACCCCATCTGGTAAATATAATTTTAGCCATAACAGGGCTTAATAAAACAATCAAAAAGATAATTGTTATGTTTCTTTTCATCAATATGCTCCTCTTTTTTGAATATAGTCAGGAACTGTAAAGAAATAATCTTTTAATTCTGTTCCAGGTAAATTATTACTGCTACAGATAAGTTCGTAACCATTTTATCAGCTTCTGCCCGGCAGGCTCTTACGAAGAAAAATCATTTGCCTTATATAATTTGTTTTCCAGACAATAAATTAAACCTTATTTAATTTTTAATTCTATATAAAAAACTAATTTTTCTTCTCCAGAGCCTTCCAGGCAGAAGATTTTTACGGATACCCTTTTACCTGTTACGGTATTACGATATTGCTTGAAACTGTTTACTGGTAACTGATTACTGTTCACTGCTCACTGTTCCGCTCCATACCGGTTTATATCCTTCTCCTGCAATCTGTTCTGTCATACCTGTAGCAAGTTCTATCACATATATGCCATTCATGCTGAAAGCAAGGTATTTATCATCGGGAGACCAGGACGGTTCGAAACCTTCTGTGATTCTTTTTTCTTTTTCTGTTTCCCTGTCGAAAATATATATAATACCATCTCTCTGAAAGGCAATTTTTTTCCCGCTGAAACTCCACGCCCCGTCGCTTCCCGCGAAAACCTTTCCCCATGATGGCCTGTCCGGTCTTATAATAGATAGAGTCCTGCTGTCTTGATTACAGACTATATAATGTTCATCAGGAGACCAGAGCGGATTAAAGCCCTTTCCAAGAACTTCAGGGACAGGGTTTTTTACAGAAATCATTTTTATAGAGGAACTGTCAGATGTTCTATCTGTATAAACCAGTTTTTCTCCGGAAGTGTTCCATGACGGATTCTGTCCGTATATAAGAGGGATAGATTTATGACCTGCCAGTTCTATTATGTGTATTATATCACCATTTTGCTGAAAAGCTATTTTCTCACAGTTACGGGACCATACAGGGTTACTGCCCTTCAGAGTTTCTTCGTATATTCCTTTTTTTATATTCACTATATGGAAAACTCCTTCCGGTGAAGAACAGATTAGTTTTGACCCGTCACGAGACCAGCCTGAAAAATACCCCCTGCCTGCCACTTTTTTATCTGTGCCATCAGGATTTATAAGGTAGATTTTCCCGAAGCCATTTATATCTGTAACATATGCTATTTTTGATTGAATATTTGAAAGACGATGAAGAAAATTCATTCTGTTCATTTCTTCTATATTATAACGAATATAGACGGACACAACTATCATAAGAGAGATTAACAGAATGAAACAGCATTTCAGAAATGTTTTCATGAAAGAATAAGGTTCTACAAAAACCGGTATTGAGCATTTACCACAGTTACCATCAAGTTCAATCCTGGAGCTATGTTTTTTTCCTCTCTTCAGTTCTGACGGATCTATGGAAATATTCAGATAATTGATATTCCCTGAAATAATATGAGAAGATAATCTTATCCAAGATGAATTACTGCAGATATTTCCCTTTAAAAAACCTTTCCCTTTATTAATAATTGTAAGAGGAATATTTATGTCTTTTCCCGGTGTTACCTTTAAATCGATTTCATGAGGAAATATCTCTGCTACAGGTCTGAAGAGCACCGTGTTTATCTTAATATTTCCTCCGTTTGATTCTATATTTATTATACCTTCATGAACAGAACCTTCAGGAAGTCTGTCTTTTTTTACAGAGACTTTTATTTTTTCTTCATTTGATATAAAATTGTCGGGACTAAAGGTGAGCCAATCCTGGGCAGATGTGATTTTCCCGTTCAGCTTGCCTCCTCCCGAATTATATACAGTAATTTCCTGACATGTTTCTCTTTCATATTTCAATGTGCCGAGGTCCAGAAAAGATACATCTGTTTCCAGTCTGGTTTTAGAGAGAACAATTTTAAAGTATATGTCAATATGGCCTTCTCCTCCGGTGGAAGTAAAAGTCACTCTTTCCCTGTATTCCTTATCAGGTTCAAAGTCATTGGAATTTATTTCCAGAGTAAGCTCCTGGTAATTATTTTCAAAATTCTTAACATTTACTTCTATACCTTGTATCGAAGGTTCTTTTAAATTTCCCGATAACAATCCTTTTCTTATATTCGTGATTATAGCAGAAACTTTTCTTTTCTCTCCGTAAATGATATCTCCTCCGTCTATAAAATCGGGAGTTATTTTAATAAGAGGCAGAGGCAGTTCTTCTTTTAGTTTTTCAAGTAATTCCATTACTGACTGAAATCTCTTTTCCGGTTTTATGTCCAGAGCTTTCATTATTATGTTATTCAGACTCCTGGAAACTGAAGGATTATATTTATAAACATCCTGAAAGGAAAAAGGTGTTGTGGCAGGGTCGTTTTTTGTAAGAAGTGTGTGAATACATACGCCGAGAGCATAAATGTCTGTTCTTACATCGGTCTGACCTCCTCTGGCATATTGTTCCATAGGAGCATATCCTACAGAACCCATTCTTATTGTGTCAGTATCTTTGCGGGGATTGAATTCTCTTGCAATACCGAAATCAATAAGTTTTATTTTTCCTTCTTTATCCAGCATAATGTTTGATAACTTGAGATCCCTGAATATTATCTGAGGAGTCTGGCTGTGGAGATAATGTAATACTTCACATAACTCTATTGCCCACTGAAGAATTTGTTCTTCTTTTACCGGCCGGGGATTTTCTTCCATTATGGCTTCCAGGGTTTTACCTTCAATATATTCCATGACCAGATATGGTCTTTCATCTTCGAAGAAAAACTCATATAAGCTGGGAAGATTTGGATGGGAAAGTTTTGTCAGGAATTTTGCCTCTTTGCCGAACTGTCCTATGTCTTTTGCCCTTTCTACAGGATCGGAAATCCTGTGCATTTCTTTTATAGAAACAGACATGTCTTTCTCCATATCATGAGCAAGATAAACAGACCCCATTCCGCCTGTACCAAGGGTTTTGATTATTTTATACCTTTTTTTTATTATTACAGGTTCTAAAGAAGCAGTATTCATTTCAACGCCTCTATAATATCAGTCTCCATTCAGAATAAATTATTCCATAAAAAAATCCACTATCAAAATTTTAACCAGAATATAAATAAAAGTCAAATAAATAAAACGACAGATCTCAATTATATTGTAATTCTGTGCAAAAAACATGTTTTACGGTACACTTGCACAGAAGAACTTACACATTCGAGTTTCTGTCGTTTTATTATTTGACGTTATTTATATAAAATTATTAAACAGGAGGTAAATCGCCTTCTCCAATAATACGTCTTGTGTAAATCTCTTTTTCACATGTTACGGAACTGATTAATAATCCGAAGGGGCCTGTTACACCGCTGCTTGCAGATGCTATTGTAATATCATTGTATTTAAGGACATGATCGGGATCAAAACGTCCGCCTGAAGAAAGGTATGTATCATTTGCTATATCTTTAAAGGTTCTCACTTCATCAGCTTCAACCTCATTGTTTTTTTCTCTTATGGTTTTCTTCCACCAGAGATGACCCTTTGTTACTTCTTTATCTTCCCATAGACCATATCCGCCTGTCAGTTGTTCTTTATTGAGATCTCCTTCAAGGTTTCCTACAGGTTCCCATTTGTCCGAAGGTTCATCATGTTTTACAAGTATCATACCATCCTGTGTTCTGGTATCGACTGTAAGTGCCTGTTTACCGTTAATAGTGGTTGAACCTAACATTTGATTACTTTTATAACTATCTCCTACATGCATATTTTTCCCTCCTGATGTAATATAAACCATTTATATTCTATGGCAATTTTTCTCCTTTCGCAATATTTCCATGTTAACAATTTGTTAACTTGTCAAATTTTTATAATCTCTTGTTTATTTAATGTATTAGTATTATAATTTTATAGAAAAGTACTATTTTATCCGATAACTTTCAGCTCTTAAGCCTCGCGTGACGCGTCACGCGTTACGCGTCACGAAAAAAGGTTGTGGTATTATGCATATTCCTGATGGGTTTCTCGATACAAAAACCTGGGTCGTCCTTGATATTGTTTCTGCCGGATTTCTTGGAACTTCAATTCTGAAGGTTAAAAATTATCTTGACGAAAGAAAAGTTCCTCTTATGGGGGTTATGGCCGCTTTTATATTTGCGGCACAGATGCTTAATTTCCCTGTAGGAGGAGGTACATCTGGGCATTTTATGGGTGGTGTGATAGCTTCCATATTACTGGGCCCATGGGGAGGATGCCTGGTCATGTCTTCAGTTCTCATAGTTCAGTGTTTTCTCTTTCAGGACGGAGGGCTGACAGTGCTCGGTGCAAATATATTTAATATGGGAGTTCTCGGCTCTATAGGGGGATATTATATTTATCTGGCTCTATCTAAAACTATTAAAGGCAGAAAAGGTATTTTAACAGGTGCTTTCCTGGCAAGCTGGTGTTCTATCATGGTGGCCTCAGGCGCCTGTGCCCTGGAACTTGCCCTGTCAGGCAAGGTTTCACTGATAGTAGTTTTACCTGCCATGTTAATAGTTCATGCTTTTATAGGGGCAGGGGAAGCTATTATAACAGTAAGTGCTCTCAGCTTTTTATTGAAAATCAGGGCAGACCTGCTGGAACAGGAGGTCAGGTAATATGAGAAATTTTATAATCGGAGCTTTAATAGTTTCTGTGTTACTGGCTCTTTTTCTATCGCCTTTTGCTTCAAAATGCCCCGATGGTCTGGAAAAAGTGGCTGAAGACAAGAAATTCCTTTCCAGCGGAGAAGGACAGGAAAAATGGAAAGCTCCTCTACCTGATTATACATTACCGGGCCTTAAACATGAAGGTTTATCTACCTCTCTTGCAGGAGTTATAGGTACTCTTATAACATTTTTACTTGCCATAATTTTAGCTTTTTTATTAAAGAAAAGGGGAAAAGAGCAAAAAGGAGAAAGTAATAATGTTACCTGAAAAGAGGTAATTTATATGGAATTTCACAGGTAACCGGTAACTGGTAACTGGAATGTATAGGAATTTTTATCCCACTTAAACTATTATATAGTTGAGAGTTGAGGGTTGAGAGTTTAAGGTTATTTTTAATTCTCAACTTTCAACCCTCAGCTTTAAACAATTCGCCCGGAGGGTGTTAAATTCTAACTGGTAACCGGTCACTGGTAACTGATCACTGTTCAGAAAGGTGTAATATATGAGTGAAACTATAAGATTCAGTATATCCATTAAAGGTAAATTACTGGAAAATTTCGATGAATTAATAGAGAAAAAGGGTTATGGAAATCGTTCCGATGCAATAAGAGATCTTATAAGGAAATTTATTTCAGAAAGTGAATGGGAAGAAGGGGATAAAGAAACAGTCGGAACTATTACCCTTATTTATGATCATGAGGTAAGACAGATAAATGAAGTCCTTACAGATTTGCAGCATAATTACCATGAAAATATTCTTTCTGCACTTCATATACATCTGGATAAACACAACTGTCTGGAAGTCCTTGCTGTAAAGGGAAAAGGAGACAGAATAAGAGAAATCGGAGCGAAACTGAATACCGTAAGAGGAGTCAAACATGCCAGGGTAACACTTGGCTCTACAGGGAAATCTCTTTTATGAAAAAGAATAAAATCGTGAAGGGTGAAAGGTGAGCTGTCTCCATTATTTCGAAAAATATTTAAATATTAATTCAATAGTTCACAGAACAAATCCGTCTGTAAAGATAATGATTGTGATTTTTTATATTCTGGTAGTAGTCCTTACACCGTCAGGAAAAAACTTTCAGATTCTATTCTGCGGAATACCTGTGATGTTATTTATACTTTTATCGAAAGTTCCTCTCCTTTATATTTTTTCCCGTTCCCTTGTTATAATTCCCTTTTCTTTATTTCTATCTATATGTATGCCTTTTTATATTCCGGGCCATGTATTGATGAAATTTCATGTACTTCATTTTAATATAGCAATAAGTCTTGAAGGCATTCAAGAACTGGTTGGCGTATTATTAAAATCTTACTTTTCTGTTCTATCTATGATAGTTCTTACTTCAACAACATCTTTTCCTGCATTGATGAGAGGTTTCAGAATATTGTACATACCCAGAACATTAATTGTTATTATAGGTTTTATGTACCGATATATTACGGTAATTGCAGAAGAAGCTCTTATTATGCTCCGTGCAAGAGATTGCAGATATTTCGGAGGTTTCAGCCTGAGGCAGATAAAAGTGACAGGTAATATGGTTGCCATACTTTTTATAAGAACCCTTGAGAGAAGTGAAAGAATATACAGCAGTATGATGTCAAGAGGTTATGACGGTGAAATAAGAACAATCACGAGAGATGTTTTTACATGGCACGATATAGTTTTTGCAGTCCTATCCGTAATTTTAATATTAACAGTAAAGGTAGTCGGGTATCAATGGAAGAATATGCAGTAGAAATTTCGGATTTAACCTACAGTTATCCTGACGGAAGAAAAGCTCTTCACGGGGTAAATCTTACTGTAAATAAGGGTGATACTGCAGGACTTATAGGTCATAACGGAGCAGGAAAATCAACCCTTATAATGCTTCTGAACGGTGTTTTTACAGGTAAGGGAACGATAAAAATTGCCGGTATGACTCTGGAAAAGAAAAATTTGAAAGAAATAAGAAAATCAGTGGGAGTGGTCTTTCAAAATCCGGATGATCAGCTTTTTATGCCGACAGTATTCGATGATATTGCCTTTGGGCCTCTTAATTTCGGACTTTCTTCCGAAGAGGTAAAAAAGAGGGTCGGTGAAGTAATAACATCCATGAAACTGGAAGGTTTTGATGATAGAATGCCCCATCATCTGAGTACAGGAGAGAAAAAGAGGGTCTCTATAGCAACGGTTCTTGCTATGAGACCATCTATAATAATCCTGGATGAACCTTCAAGTAACCTTGACCCTAAAGGAAGAAGAGAACTTATAAAACTCTTAAAGACTATAGAAGGAACTAAAATAATAGCCACTCATGACCTGGAACTTGTAATGGAAATATGCAATAAAGTAATACTTATGGGAAAAGGTCAGGTTGTTGCTACTGGAAAAACTTCAGAAATACTTGCCGATGAAAAACTGCTTGAGGAAAATGATCTGGAAAAACCTCTGTCACTTAAGGTGAGAGAGGGAAAGGTATAACAGGTTTATCTGCCAGATTTTCCATTCTTTTTAGTAAAATCCGGCAAAAATTGTTTATTTTTTCTTCATCGGGAGCCTGGCATATTGCATAGGGGCCTTCATAGACACAGTTCCATGTTTTCCAGTCAAATTCTTTCATGGCAAGAGAGATTTCTTCAAGTTTTTTTTCAGGTAATATATGAGGCAGGTTTTTCTGAAATTTTAAACTTTCTTCCCTGTAAGATTGGTGCTCGAAAATCCAGGGAGGAATACAGCGATTGCAGCATAATTTAAAACCTTCATTTCCTATGCCTCCGTAGCCATTGTCAATAAAATATAGATTGCCTTCCATGTCAATCATGAAATTTTTATTGTGTCTGTCATCATTCCCTATAAGATAATCAAAAACATCCATAATGGCGATCTGTTTTACAAGTTTCTCCAGTTTTTCGCAGGGAAGAGATGAATAATCAAAATATTTTCCCAGTTCATGGTTAATATATCTCTGGGCAGAGTGAAACGTTTTACCTCTCATCATTCTTGTACTGGAATGATATTTACAGTCATCAGGTATCATATATATACATGTTTCAGGAACAGGAAGTTCCATCGCTTTACCTGTGAGATAGGCAAGATATTCATTGTGTGACGCACCGTAGGGGCCACCCTTTACATGCCAGAGTCCTGACATGAGTGTTACCTTATGGGTATCTAAATTGTTATATCCTATTGCACCGTCAGATGGAACTATGGCAAGAGGTTCATAAAGATTGACTCTGTAAAGTTCCATTTTATTAATATCATAGTTAAACATTTTATAGTGAGCATTACCCTTATTTAAGTTCCTGCCAGCAATTTACCCTTACCGTACCAAGGTTATAGCCTCTTATCCTGTTCAATATGGACATATATTCTTTATTGTAGCTTATATCTATCCTTCCGTCAGGGTTAGCTATATCTAATTCTATACTTCTGGTTCCCCCTTCATAATCACCTGGATTATTATTATGTGATACTATAACTCCGTCTATTGAAGCTTTATCTATGAGTTTGTTATAAAATCTGTCTCCCATACGTGTCCCTATTTTTATTAACTGATCCTCTGTTATGTCAGGAAACCCTTTCAATTTCAGAAGGTCATCGTTCAGAATTGGTTCCGGTTCCGGTTCTTCCGGCTCAGGGGTAGGAGTAGCATCCGGATCCGGTGTGGCTTCCGGGTCAGGTGTGGGAGTGGCAGCATGCGGGGGAAGTGCATGACATACAAGTTTCCCATTTTTTATTGCTCCAATATCATATTCGCCTTTCTTGCTTTTTCTGAATATAGCAAGTTCATAATCTCCAAAATTGATATTTTTACCTGATAGGTCCGGCTTTGCGGGGTAGTCACTCTGGGGATAAGGAGAAAGAAAACCTTCGTAAATTTTCAGGGTTTCTTCTGTTCCGTCTTCCTTTGGTAAAGCTCCTACCCTGAGGTAAGTACTTCCGTCTTTATTTTCTATTCTGGAAATATTTACATTATAATCTCCCGTGACCTGAGGTATCCAGCATAGTTCATAGCTCCAGTAATAATAACCATAAGATGAATATCTTTGTATCCATGCATAATCCTGTATAAGAGATGCATCTCCTACAATAACAGGTGCCTTTGTCGTATCAGCCGGATCTCCCATGGAAGTCCCTTCAGGAAGAGTAAGTTTGTTTCTTATAGATGGTTCTTCATCATCCCCATATATGGGATTGCCATTTGCTATAGGTTTAACCCTGAAATCATCATTACTGTAAAATAATCCTTTCGCCATATTAACGGCACTGTTCTTACTCAACTCTATATCCAGATCATCATCACTTACGGATACGACATTTTGAGTATTAAAGCCCTGTAAGTATGTCATTTTTCCTGAAGATACCAGACCTCCCTGACCGCTTACTTCGATTCCGAGATGCATATGAGTTTTGCTGTAAATAGCATGATCGTTGAGATTAAGCTTTATATACCTGGGTCTGGTGTTACCGTCTTCATCTGTTTTGAATAATACGTCATTAGCCTTTTTAAAGATTAATGAATTGCTCATAACCTGTGCATCACCTATCCACAGATTTTTCTGTCCTGAAGTCTTTACATTTCCTTCTTCCACATAAACATCTTTTTTTAATTTAATAGTATCACCTTCGATTGTATATGCATCAGAAGGAAGGGCAGAAGGTCCTCCTGATTTGTTTTTCAATGAGAGTTGTCTTGTAATGGGATCTTCTGTAACTATGATCTCGGCAGGTCCTGATATTTTAGCTATGGATTTGTCTCCTTCGTCTACTCTGCTTTTTATGCCTTTCATAATATCTTTTTCTATATCTATTTTTCCCAGTGGCGTTTCCACATCTTTTGTACTTATTTTACAGTCATAACTATCTACCAGATTAGCCTTACCGTTTGTACCTACATAAAAGGTACCGTCATGGGTGATTAACTGTGTCAGAACATTGCCTTTCTGTATACTGTAATAGTCAGGATGAAAAGTTGGCAGACCTTTATTGTTCCAGGTAGAATAGACCATTCCCGGACCACATGTACCATCATTGTTTTCCCCTGTGAAGGTTATGATTTTTGCATCCATAAAGTTTATACGGCCTGCAGTGTTTAAATTATAAGGATATACATCATCCCTCACAAGAAAAACCCGTAATATCTTTGTTATATCACCGCATTTTCCGTAAACAATGAGATCAAAATTATAGGGAGGAACATTGCTGTCAGGATTTTTTCTTGCTTTTGTTGTTGAAAAAAAGAGATTGTTACAGGAATATTTAAAGGTTTTTTGAGCAGGATCGAATGTAATAAAAAATTCGCTTTTTGTTTCAGGAAACTTTACGGTAATACTTGGAGGCCCTCCTGCATCAACCCATCCTGTGTTGGGATCATAAAGCCCCCATGCCGCATTATTGGTCAGCTTACTTATTACGTATTCTACACCTGCTCTGGCAGCATTATTCGCATTTTCCCGGGTTTCTATATTGCCTATTAACTGTAAATGATAGGTACTTATATATAACATTGAAGTGGTAAGACCTATAAATACTGTAAGTAAAAGGAGAACAGAAATCATAATTATACCCGGTTCATGTTTTATTTTTTTATTCATAACACCCACCTCTCTTAATTTTTTGTTTCCACAGAAGATGTTATTTCAAATCTTTCTGTGCCTGTTTTTTTGGATTTACCATCCATTATAGCCACTCTGGCACTGCTGTTAATGTTTTTCTCATATGTTATTCTGACAGTAATAATAGGCCCTGATTTCTGAAAGTTTATACCATCCAGATTACGGGCCAGAGTAGAACCCTTCGCGCAATAGGTGCCTGTGGGAAAAGGAAAAGTCATTGGGAAAGAAGATGGCGTCTTACTTATATCTGTACGGGGAATATATTTTCTGAACAATACCAGATCCTTCGTAGAACCTGTTGTATAATAAAGAACATAGCCCTGCCAGACAGGTGCTCCGTTTTTATCATCATATATGAATTCCCCTGATACAGGATCGAGAGATGTTTCAAAAACTATTACCTTCCCACCACTGTCTATTGCTAAAGAAGTAATGGTAGTAAAGGTAAGATCTCTCACAATTCTCCTCATTGCTACTTCTGCACTCTGCTGTAATTCACTTCTTATGGCTCCTATTTGCCAGGTTTTAAGTCCTACTGCAAAGGTAGCATACATGAACATAAGAAAGAGAGAGAATACTACCATTGCTACAGTTATTTCTAAAAGGCTGAAGCCTTTTTTTTGAAATATATTTTTCATAAATTACATCCTTACAGGTTTTGCAATAAGTGTCACTGTCTTAAGTGATTTTTCCCCCTGTCCCGGTTCCTGCCATGTTACAAGAAGAGTAACTTTTTTAATATTACTTATATGTGAATTCGGATCTTCTGTATATTCCTTAACAGTCATAGTATAGTTATAAGGAATATTATTTGAATTTTGCTGACCTTTAATTTCTACAGGAATGGATGATGTACCCCATGTCAAATCGTTATCAACATTCGTTGTACCTGAAATGGCAGACTGTATGGTACTCTTATAAATAATCACATTCTGGAGTGGTATTTTCTTGAATTCAGCCAGTTTACTGCTGGCTATATTAATAGCGCCGCTCTTATATTTTCCTTTTTTTATGGCAGAAAGACCATGGACAAAAACACCTGCTATTGTTACTATTATAAATCCCATAATTGATATTCCCATTATCAATTCAGCCAGGGTAAAACCTCTGTGGGAAATTTTCACATCCACTACCTCCACAGTAAAATAAATTCCACTTTTATATTATTATCACTTTTTTTTGATAAAAGTAAAGTTTTATTGGTTGGCGTTTTTCTACGACAGGTGGATTTATTTTTTACTCTAAATATTCTGCAATAAAATTTTTTTCATTTTATATAAACTTAATATGCCATTTTTTAATCTATTCTTTTTTTAATCTATTCTTTTTGACAATCACTCTGATCTTATGTTAACATAATAAATAAATATGTCTTATTGTCCGGGGGATTTTTATGGAAGTAGAAATATTTATAGATAAAAGAAAAAATAAATTAAAACGTAGCTTTAAAGAGGATTTCAAGATATTATGTCCTTTCTGTTCAAGCTTAAATAAATATTTACTCAATACGTCTAAAGATCTTTACTGTAAAAATTGTAATGAACTGTTAGTTTTTATACCGGACAGGAGTCTGGTTGACGGAAGTAAAGAAGGGGAGAAAATAAATGCCTCTAAATTACAGACAGAACCGGTAATGAATACTGCATATAAAACAGAAGCAGTACCTGTAAAAATAGCAGAGAAAGATCTATCCAATAAAACAGAAGCACGATCTATAAAAATAGAAGAAAGAGATCTGTCCAATGTAGAAATAGGCTCTCATGAAAAGACTAAAAATGAAAATATAAAAAGAATTAAAATAACGATAGAAGAGCTTAAAAAAAGAGATTTTTCTTTTCTTTCATTGTTATTTGCTTCAGACACATTTAATATAGATGAAAAGGATTTTAATAAAGTATCGTCAATAATTAAATATGATCCTCCTATTACTTCAAAAATAATACAGGTAGCAAAATCACCTGCATACGGATTTTATAAACAGGATCTTAATCTGAATACTGCCGTAACTATTCTTGGAGTAAAGAAGGCCGGTGAAATAATAGGAATATCAGCCAATAGAGAATTGTTTAAAAGCGTAAGTAATACGGAACTATACAAACAGATCTGTTATCATTCGCTGGGAGTAGGTATATTTGCAAAACTTCTTTCTCCCCATCTGGACCTTTCCGAAGATGAAATGTTTATGATTGGTATAATGCATGATGTAGGGAAAATAATACTCTATATTTCCATGCCTGTAGAATATGAGGAACTTATCAATATAACAAGGGAAGATTTTATTCCCGTTATAGATGCAGAAAGAAAATATATGAATATAGATCACTGTGAAGTGGGGAAAATTGCCATGAGTGAATGGAACTATGGAAGGCAGTTCGTTGATACCGCTTCATACCATCATGGACTTGAATTTGTAGAAGATCAGGAATTACATAAAATGTTATTATGTATTCAGGCTTCCAATATTTTATGTAATCTGGCAAAGATAGGAAATATTAAAAATATAAGAACTATGAAATTTGAATTATTTGATAAAAAGACAAAAGAAATGATGAAAGGCATAAGTATACCGAAAATAATGGTTCAGGCAGGACAGGATATACATAATCTGCAGTTAATGTTCGGCATGAAAAATATCGTAACCATGACAAAAAGCCCGTAATTATGGGATTTTTAGATGTATTTTGTAAGAAAATTCAGAACCCGGTAATGCTCCAGATAAGTCAGTAACCATTTTATCAGCTTCTGCCTGTCAGGCTCTTACGAAGAAAAATAATTTGCTTTATATAATTTGTTTTACAAACAATAAATTAACCCTTGTTTAATTTTTAATTCTATATAAAAAACTAATTTTTCTTCTCCAGAGCCTGACAGGCAGAAGCTTTTTACGGAACTCAGTGATGTTTTTCCGTTTTTTCAACAAGTTTCCTCTCTTCCGGATGCTGTCCGATCCAGTTGACTTTACCTGTCTCAATATTGTATAGACCACCTATTACGAGCAATTTTCCTTCTTTTACATATTCCCTTACTATCTCACTTTTATTAAATAAATCCTCTATAGATAGCCATACATTTTCTTCTATACATTTATTTACCAGATCATCACCTTTAAGAGTCGGATCTTTTACTTTAGTTCTTTCCAGTGCAGGTTTTATATTGTCCAGGAGTCCCGGCAGACTTCCTTCCAGTTCCGCTCCTGTTGCAACGGCTGTAACTGCACCACATTTACTATGGCCAAGAACAAGAATTACAGGTGATTTCAGATGGGCTACTCCATATTCGGCAGTGCCGATTTCATCTGTATCGAATACATTACCTGCAACTCTTATGGTAAATATATCACCTATACCTGTATCAAAAATATGTTCCGGTGGAACACGACTGTCAGAACATGTGAGAATAATCGCATAAGGATGCTGCCCTTTTACTGTATCTTTTATTCTGCCTTCATCAAGATGAGTGAAAGTTCTTTCACCTGTGACAAACCTGTTGTTTCCCTCTTTTAGCATGTTATATGCTTCGTCTTTTGTAAAGGTGGGACCTTCTTCGGATGAATAAGCTATTAAAGAGCAGACTGTAATAAATATTAAAAGAAATGTTATTTTTTTGAACATTGAAAAACTCCTTTTTTATAATCGTAACGAGTAACGTGTAACAGGTGGTTTCGTAATGCGTGATGCATAATACGTATTTTCACAGGTAATGGGCGAACACAGTTCACCCCTATTCAATACTCACGATTCACGACTCACGATTTATGGCCTGTAAAAAATTACCGGATTACCCGGCGGATTTGCATTATCTTTACCTATATAGATATAAGACGGATCTATATGTTTACCGTCAACGAAAAGACTTACCTTTACCTTTGAAGGATTATTGATCTGAAAAGAAAACCCGTCGAGAAGAGTGGAAGTAGTGGCGGAAAAAACAATTTCATTCCTCACAGGTTTGATTACAAAATCGCCCTGTTCCGCTCCGACCCTTACTACATTGGAAAAAGCAGTGTCTGCCGTAATTTTACCTTTAAATATATGGGCGCAACCATTACTTGACCATCTCACATTAACTATACCGTTGTTTTCCCATATATAGTAGGCTATGACTTTACCACGGTGAAATGTGGGTTTACCCAGTACAATACCTGTTCCGAACGGAATATATCCTTCCTCTGCCAGAAGTGAGAAGGAAGTAAAGAAAAGAATTGAAAGAATGAATATAATTGATATATGTTTCATTTGTATCCCTCCTTTTTGTTATTATAAAAAGAATAACATAAGGATAATCAAAATGCAATGGCCAGGAGATATTTATACAGTGTTACAGGGAGAAATTTTAATATCTCCGGTGAGACACATTTTATCTTTGCATATTATAATGACTCCGATAATGGACGATATGTTCTCTGCAAATTCTACTGCTTTATTGAAATCCTCCGCATCTGAGACAATATTCCCTATGGCTGTGGCTGCTGCATCTGCAATAGAACCGGAAGGCGATACGACAGCGACTGCATCTGCTTTGCCGAAAGAAATGGAAGGGCCTACTGTACCGGACGATGTTGCTACTGCAACAGGAAGAAATGAGCTTTCCAGGTTTATGGCTATTTTCCCCGACAGGGGAGAAGAACCTGCAAAGATTCCGACTTTTCTGTCTTTCTTACCTGTAATAAAGAGATCTCCTCCGTTTTCTATGATTAATTCTTCTGAAAAGGGCAATAAATCGCAGGCAACATATTCCGCTATGGCTCCTGCCACAGATGCCATAGGGCCGACTCCTGCAATGGAAGCTGCCTCTGTCATATCCTTTATTAAAGGACACATGCCATTTATAACAGGAAGAGGGGAGAGGGACGTTTTAAAGAGGGGATCATGTGATATGTAGTCTATTATTGATTTTCTGTGTTTTTTTAAAGAAGTAATTGCTTTTTCTGAAATATCTTTTAATGCTCCGATATATAAATCACTTTCTCCGTCTGAAACATTGAAATATATAAGGTCAGAGCTTTTCATGCTCTTTCTATAGGTTCTTTCAAGATATTCTTTCATAATTAAATTATAATTAAAAATGAGTGAAAAGTGAATAATTTCCTATTCTTTTCACTTTTCATTAAATTACATCAGTGCCGTTTCATCTGAGATATTGATACAGTACATCTCCAGCCTGTTTCAGGGAAAAGGGATCGCAGTGTTCGGGAGTGTCCGACACTGTATGCCATGGCGGGTAATCTATATCTATAAGTATGGTTGCAGGAATTCTTTTTAATATAAATGGAATATGATCACAGACTATATATTTATATGTATCAGGTTTGGTAAAATTATAGGCAGGGTAGTTCAGGTTTCTGCCAAGGCGAAATAGTTTCAGTGTGAGTTCTTCACAATTCTTATGGATAAAACAGTGGAGATCGACATCCAGTTCCATGTTTTTCCCGCCAATCATGTCGATAATTATTACTTTATCAGGGAGTTTATCCATATTATCTTCTACATATCTGTGGGCTCCGAGAGATACATCTTTACCGTCTATACGGCACCAGTCTTCTGCATCAAAAAATACTATCTCTATATCGCATTTCGGTCTTTTTACATTAAATATTCGTGCCAGTTCCAGTAAAACTGCTATACCTGACGCTCCGTCATTTGCTCCTAAAACCGGTTCCTTGTGGTTGTCAGGGTTGCTGTCTTCATCTGCATAGGGTCTTGTGTCGTAATGGGAACCTATAAGGATACGGCTCTTTCTGTTTTTCCCATGGATAGTTCCTCTTATGTTTTTACATATACATGGTTTATTGAAAAATTTTTCTTCAAATATATGAGGATTAAAATCATCTACAATCTCTGAAAGTTTATCAGAGAGATAAGCCTGGACTTTCTCATGAGCCGTACTTCCTGCAGGTCTGGGGCCAAAGGCTACCTGTTCTTCTATAAACTGAAATGCTCTTTCTTCATCAAATTTTAATGGTTTCATTTTATCGTGACACGTGACGCGTGAAAAAATCTTAACCTCTTAATTGGCAGATGACACATAGGAATATAGTACATTATAGATTATGCTTCTCCGATAACTGCTCTTGCTTTAGGCCCTCTGGATTGTATATCTTCCACCATTCGCTCTGTTTCATTCAGCAAATAGTCTATATAAAGGGCTATTTCAAAAGAATCATTTATTAATTTTATATTTTTATCTTCTTCTATGAAATTTATATAATTATCTATAATTTCTATGGCTTTATCGTATATGTCAGTTACATTTCCATCTACAGGTTTTATAATAAATGAAGTCTGTTCTTTAATTTCCTGAGAAATTTCATGAGAGTCAAAATATTTCTTTTTCTTTTCTTCTAATTTATTTCTATCTACTTCAAGTCTTTCAAGCATTATATTAAAATATTTTTCTCTGTCTTCCAGATTGCTTGTATAAATACTTTTAAGTTCTTTTCCTGTTTTTATAAGATATTGAGGAAGAGATGTTTCCTTTTCCTCATGATGAATTTTTCTATAATTACCTACCAGCTCGCCGGCTTTCAGTATAATATCAAAACTATCTTTCACGAGGGTAACATTATTTCCTTCTATGGCTTCAATGAAATTTTCCGTTATTTTTTTGCAGAGATCCAGTGCTTCTATGCCGATTTTATCACTTTCATCATGGATGGAGTATCTATTCCTTTCCGATTCTATTTTATCCAGATCCCTGTAAAGCCCCGTAAGAACTTCTTCTATAGCATTTTCTGCATCTTCTCCGTCCATAGTGGCATGAATATGCCTTAATTTTTTCCCTGTTTCCGTAAGATAATTTACAAGGCCAAGAAGCTTTAATTCTTTATCATGTCCTGCCAGTATGTCCTGAAGAGGTGATGAAATTATTTTAATTTGCTCTATAGAATTTCTCAGACAGGACAGATCTTTTTTTTCTTCTATGAATTCTTTGTATATTTCAATTATATCAGCAGCTTTTTCGAAGATATCAATTATCTTTCTGTCTACAGGACAATCATGATCATACAGTTTTTCTTCTTTTTCTATGATGATGGAATCCTGTTCAAGGGTTTCAATAAAGTCATCTTTACTGTCATTCTGCTCCAGCCTGTTCCCTATGTCCAGAAGATGTAAAAGGAGGCCATTTATTTTAACTGCATCGTCAAAGGTAAGGGCAAGTTTGATTGACGGAGGAGGGATGTCTGCATATATGTCTATTTCTATAGTTTCTGCCATGTTTTTTAGATTTTCAATCTTTTTCATAGAACTTTCAAGTAATTCAATATCTTCTTCATCTATGAATTCAATATAATTTCTTATTATATTCTTCACTTCCGAAAGAAGGCCGGTAACTTCTTCTGATAGTTCTTTTTTTTCTTTAAATGTTTCTTCATAATCAGAAATGTTTTTTCTTCCTTTTTCCAGAACATCCATATAGTCTTCATAAAGTTCGTCTATTTCCTGATTTGATATAGCTTTAAATGTTTCTCCTGTTTCTTTTAAGTTATTAAGTAGCTGTAACAGGTAAAATTTTTCTTCCTTTTTAAGTTTCATGACCATCCTCTTCTCTGATTACTTATGACTAACACGATTATTTTTTATATTATATCATAAATTTCTTTTGTCGTAAAATAATAAAACGTGAAAGTAATATTTTGCCTTTCACGTTTTATAACTGATGACAGTGAGTATTCTGTCAATTATCAGAACCAACTTCCCGATACGCGTTACGCGTCACCCGTCACAATTCGCCCGTTACCAGTAACGCCCCATAAATCCTCCGAAGCCACCGAAACTTACATTATCCGGCAGAGGACAGGCAGGGCCGTTCATCCAGTTATGTCTTAAATTAAAAATATTTGCACTGCTGTTATCGAGTTGATTATTGAGTCCTCCCCAGCTTTCAGGACTTAAAAAACCTCCGACCTGTGCTTTCCCGTAATTGGTCGATATATCACCGACTCTATCTAAAGCTTTCGCTCCTTCGTCTCCTCCGAAAATACCTCCGTTGGCAAGACTTCCGTCTCTGAGTCCGGAATAAATACGGTTCATCTGATTCTGCTGTCTTGCTTCAATCTGATTCATTGGCATTTGCTGCATTGGCTGGAAATCACCCTTTTTGTAAATGTCCAGCATCTGTCGTGAATAGGCCATTCTCTGATCCAGAATGGCTTTTTCATTGGCAGACATTTGACCGTCTTTAAGAAACTGCCCTTCTAACTGTCTTGTTTGCTGATCGAAATTGGTCAGACTCATAAACTCGTTTCTGTTAAGCTGACCGCTTCTGGCTCCCTGTGAAAGGTCTTTGTTATATATATGTTGTGAATTATTTACAGATCCCTGTCTTATCATACTGTTAAGTCCCGGTCCCATATATTTTCCTCCTTTATGTAAAAACTAACATTTCTTATAATTCTCTTATCACGACAAAAAACAAAAAGTCAATACATGGAGAAAAATATTTATTGTAGATTATTTATTATTTTCTTTCAAAATATACTTGCAGATTGATATACCCTGTGGATACTGTCCCTTGCCTTCATAAAGGACAACCAGCTTTTTTAAAACCTTTGGATCCTTCGGGTGAAGTTCCATCAGTTTGCTGTATCCTTCAATCTTTCCATCGGTAGATTTCCCAATTTCTATGTCATATATATCTCTGTATTTATCTATCATGCTTACTGCTCTTTTATAATTGGCAAATGCGCCTGTCGGATTGTTTGCCTTTTCTTCTGTCTGGGCCATGACTATAAAAAATTTCTGTGCTTTGTCAGGACATATTTCTCCTGCTTTTTTATAACAGAGTGATGCAGATTTGGAATCACCTATTTTTTGATAGATAAAACCGAGATAACAGTAATATTCAGGGTGGTCCGGCAGGCCTGTTTTAAGGTACTCTATAGCTTCCTTATAATTACCTGCGCCAAAAGCTTCCTGGGCTTTTGCGAGAATTTCGTCTTTTTCTTCCTGGGCTATGGAATTAAAACCTATAGATAAAATAATGAAAAGTATTACAAGAATTTTTTTCATGGATTTTCCCCCTCAATCATTACGTCTTCTCTGACCGAATACCCTCAAAAGCATTATAAATAGATTAATGAAATCCAGATATAATGTTAAAGCCCCCATAATTGCTTCTTTTTTATCTTCATCTGTTCCTTCATTACCGATAATATTTAAATTTTTTATCTTCTGTGTGTCATAGGCAGTTAAGCCTACAAATATAATAATTCCTATATAGGTTGACATCCAGTAAAGTGCGGAACTGTGGAGAAAGATGTTCACAATAGAAGCAATGATGATGCCGATAAGCGCCATTGTGCAGAGATTTCCCATACTAGTGAGATCTCTTTTAGTAAGATAGCCATATATACTCATAGCTCCGAAGGTACCTGCCGTTATAAAAAAAGTGGAAGCAATGGAACCTCTGGTGTAAACAAGAAAAATGACCGATAAAGTCAGACCGTTTAATGCAGAATAAAGAATAAATGTTACAATCGCAGCAGGAACAGACATTGTTCTTACTGCTGCCGAAAGATAACCTACCAGTAATAATTCTGCAATAATTAAGGCGAAAAATACAATCCTGTTTCCGAAAACTATGGAAAGCATTATCTGACTGGAAGCTGTTACCATAGCAACAAGACCTGTTATAATAAGAGCAAAAGCCATCCATCCGTAGACTTTTGTAATAAAGCTTCGTTCCTCCAGTTGAACCTGTGACATAGCCAATGCCGATATACTCATAAAATACACCTCCGAAAATTATTTTAACGTAAAAAGTCAGATTATGTCAATATAGTGGTTTTTATCCGGTGAACCCGGCATGTCACGCGTTACCCGTTACAATAATATATCATTTCACTATTTCTTTTTGATATCTTTTATAATTGATAAAATCAGTAAAAAAATTACTATGATACTGATAATAATCAGAATAAACCATAGAGATGTATTGAATTTAATTGTCTCCAGTTGTGCAATAGATATTATATCTGTTATAAACATAGAATTATCAGGTTTTACTACTACAGGTATTTTAGATGTAGGATCTCCCCCTTTAGCATAATTAAATACACCGAGTTCCCCATATTTTTTTTCAAGTTCTATGTATTTCTTCAAGCCTGCGCCATAGACGGGATCTTTTGTTTCAAGCATTTTTTCAGCTTCATCGTTATATCCCTTTGTTTTTAAAAGCTTAAATGATACCCATTCCGCAAAACCTTCTCTTACCATGTTGTCCTGTTTGTCAGGACAGTTTTCTGCCTGCCATGCATGACTGTATTCATGGGCTATAACAGCGAAAATTCTCTGAGGTGTAAGTCCGTTCAAAATATATATTTCCGATACCCTGATCCTTCCGTTAATTTTTTCATAATAATGAAGTCCTGCTACTCCGTCATCAGGTATATATTCCAGTGATTTATTTATCAGCAGTTCATTCAATCTGGTTTTATCCACAAGATTTATCTCTTTTATTGGAAATTTTACAAACATTTCATGAGATTTTTTCAGTATTTCTCTGACTTCTTCAAATATTTTTTGCCCTTTCTCTCTGTTGAAGATAGCCACTGCATAACAATCACTGCAGAGAGTTCTTTCGTCACGAAGCTTTACCCCTGAAGGCCCTGCAGGAACTCCGCAGCCAGAACAATGGGGATAGCATTCATAGCATTTTTTGCAATATTTATTGTTATTGCCTGTAAAATATTCTCCTTCTATAATAGCATTACATATTTTACATCTGGGGCAGATTGCTTCGTAGCATGGTTCACAGTAGTTCTTTCCATCCAATACTCGATATTGTCCTGAAATCATGGCTCCGCATCTGTTACATCTGGGAGCCATTTGCTGATAACATTCGTTGCAGTATATATTACCGTTTAACTCCCAGTAATTGCCTGTTATATCGGAGCCGCAATTATTGCAGGTAAGAAAGGCATATAAAGGACCGGAAAGACAGAATAATATAAATAAAAAGATTATAAAAGTTTTTTTCATAATATAATATTTATCTTGATATTGTTATCTTACCTGATTTAATAAAATAGTTCTTATTACCGCTCCAAATAAGTTCGTAACCATTTTATCAGCTTCTGCCTGACAGG
>DAIOEN010000115.1:0-22799 GCA_036746235.1 Vulcanimicrobiota bacterium
TGAACGCCTCTTTTTTGCCTTAAAACCGGTCTAAAACGGCTCTGAGTGCGGTGTTTTAGAATGGTATTTTTTTGGTGAATAAGCCCTGTTATTTTGCACATGGCAGGGGTTTTGCCGGTCTTCGGGTCATGGAAGTTTTCTTTATCCTTTTCGACTGGAACTATAGAGGATATTAACGGAAAGGATATGATGATATGAAACATAATGAGGAATTGCCTGGAGTTCAATCTGTTATATTTGCCAGTATTGAAGAGGTGAAACAGGAGGAAATTTACCATAGTATAAATCTGGTAAAAGATGTATCAGTTCAGATTGCAGCCGAATTAGGAAGGACGAAAATGCCGGTAAAAGATATTCTTAATCTCAGTGAAGGTACGGTCATAGAACTGGATAAAATAACAGATGAACCTATAGAATTAATGGTAGATAACAGGGTTTTTGCCAGAGGTGATATAGTCCTCATAGATGATCATTTCGGGATAAGGATAACTGAAATAATTGCCGGCATCCTATAAGATTTGTATTTTTAATAGCATATAAACAACAAGATATTTATTATACCTCCTCAAAACCTTACCGCATAAGGCTTTTATTGATATTGTTTATAATTATTATAGACAATACATTTTTTGCATCATTTTATAAAAAAGTTAATCTTATCCTTATGCCATAAGAGTTTATTTTGATTTTTATATACACTGGAAAATTCCAGAAAAACCTCATTTTGTAAAACCCTTATTTTACGCCATTCTTTAAAGTATAAAATGTCGTTAAAGACATCTTTAACGACCATGTTGTAAAATCCTGTTTACAATAATTAAACTGCCGGCAGTTTTTCCGTTACCATCTCCCATACAACATGCATAAAATTAAACCTCTCGTAAAATCCTTATTCTATAAGCCTTTTATAAAAACGTTCTCTAAAACGTTCCAGGAATGTTTCTGTGTGAAAATATACCACCGTTATAAAAGAAATCATTCTGAGAGCATTATATTAGCAAATTTATCTATTCTGATAGTATAATCTCGTTAAAGGTATCTTTAATGACTATATTATATTACCTATGTAATTCCCGGAAAGCTCTCCATAAGCTTAATGGTTATTTCCATTCCGCAAATTTCAGCTAAAAACCTCATATTTTCAGTTAAACATTCAGGAGTTAGATTATTTAAAAACTCTTTTTTTATGCTCATAATTAAAACATTCGCCTTATGTCACTGGCAGAATATTTAGAATAACCTCTTAACTTATCTTGCATTGTATTCCTTCTTGCTTTTGAAGTTACAATAGAGGTGCTTGAGCTTGAACCTATTAGCCCTATGGCCATCTCTAAGGCATCTAACAGGTCATCATGCGGAGAGTCAGGATAAAAAAGGTATTCCTCTATAAGCTCTTTCATATTTTCATCTATAAAGATTTTCCCGTTCTCAAAGTATGTTGACAGTCCTATTATCCTGGTATACTTATCTTTTATATTCTTTACTGGTTTTATTCTGAGAAGTCTTTCATTCAACACCTGCTCTTTTAAAGCAGCCTGATATCCGTTTTCTTCTACTGCAATTTGATTATGTTTCCATCTCTCATTTTTTTGAATAATGGTTCTTATCTGAGATGTAAAATTAAGCCTATCCTTATAAGCCTCTAGGATATATATGTCCTTATTTGCCGTTACTCCTATGGTGCAGAAGGCAAAATAATCAGCCTTTTCTTTCTGAGATATTGCCGGGTCAACGGCTCCGTAAACTGTCAGAAGTTCCCCTCTGTAAGTGCAAGTTCCATTCCTTTCCACTTCTCTGGATTTATAATATTTCAACCATTCCTCTTTAAAAATCTTCGCTTCCGGGTTAATTGGCTGATTCATAAACTCAGAATTAAAAGCCACTGAACCTATCTTTTTCTTTTTATCCAGGAGTCTTTCAAGGCTCCATCTGGAAGGCCATAAAGAAGAACCGTCATTTTTAATAGCAGTATAAAACCGGCTCGTATAGGTCTTATTCTTGAACAAATTTTTTAACAAAGAGTCGAAATGTATTATAGTACCTATAACAAATATTCTGCCGGTGTCAGGGTCAAGGGTATTAAGAAGGGCTTTATTATACCAGTTCATCAGTTTCTTTCTCTGTTCAAGGGTCTGAACGTTTTTATCATTCTCCAGGTCATCCACTATAATTAAATCCGGCCTGTGCTGTTTCTTTCTGAGACCTCTTAACTTATTATCCGCTCCTTTTGCCACTATTTCAATGTCAGACCTGGTTATAATATCGGTGTCTGTCCACTTTACGAAGTTACCCTGAAGATCTAATTTCGGGTAAATATCATCACCGTAGTAATCATGAAGGGCTTCGTTTTCTTCCAGTTCCTGAACTATATCACGTAAAAAGCCCTGTGCCTGAGTACTGGTATCACTGACAATAACAATGAAATGTTTTAACTGCTCACATATACACCATAGGGGGAAGGCAAGACTTACCAGGGTGCTTTTAGCAAATCCCCTGGGTGCTACTACTACGACAGCCTTTTCATTTTCATCCTGTGCAAGCTGAATAATATCGTCGTGCATCTCGCAGGCATCATTATAAAAATAGTGAGATAAGAATTTATCTTTGAATTCCTGAAGGGTTAATTTTGGCTTCTCCTGGGTAATGGTATCATATGCAATAGATTTAATTTCCGGCCTTATTTCCTCCCAGTCTTCTTTTTTCATAAGTTCTTCTATTAAGTTCATGGCTTTATCTCTCCCCCTTGTGTAGATTTTAATTTTTCTTTCCACCTGGTTCCTACGTCTGGACAAATGGCATATATCACGTTCAAAAGCTCCTCTGAAGTTTTACCGGTCATGGCCTCCTGAACGTTCTTTATTGTTTCAGGCTCTTCTTTAAAAAGTTCCTCATATAGCAAGGCAATAGATAGAACATTAGCATATTTCATCTTATCAATAGAGGAAGGATTAACTGAGTCTATGAATTCTTTTGCGAATTTTACCTGTTCCCGGAACTCTTTAAGCAGTAATATTTTATCCCGTGTATCTTCAACGCCTGATTTTACTTCTTCAAAATACCGGTACATCTCTTCTATTTTGGCCTGAGTATTAAAAATAGATGTCTCTATTGTCTGTATGAAATTTTCTACCCGTGCCGGTTCAGCTTTTTGTAATATTGTTTCAAACTCTGGTTTTATTTTTCTTAATCTATGCTCTACCTGCCCCCTTGATATATGCAATTCCTCTGCAATCCCTCTAATAGATATACCCTCTGACCTCATTTTCAGTATGGTATTATTCAATTCTCTATCTTCTATAGTTTCGATTTTTACTTCTTCCACTGTATCAACTCCTATTTAAGACATGTCTTAATGTGTCTTGCCTCTGTCTTAAGACATTATTTATCATCAATTTTTTCCATAACTTCTTTTAGAAACCAGTATACTGAGAATAAATCCGTAAAATATCTCTGGCATCTATTAAACTTTAAAACCCATGCCCCCTGGTAAACCATTCCAAGATGTTTAAAATTCTGCCTATAAAACCATAGCTTAACCTGATTGTTAAATACCTTTCTTGATATTAAATAGGCAATCATAGACATAAGTTTCCTCTTTAAAATATATGAACTTATTTTTATGGTATTATAACTTCTTTTGTTTAACAGTTCTGCCGGCTTCATAGGTTCTTCCTCCTCCTTTTATTTCATTCTCCAGTCCTGGCCATTAATTTCAACATTGGAACATTGTTCTGATATTCTGGAACATATCGCCTTTGCTATCCATTCATCTATTGATGAAAACCTCTCTCCTATAGCATTTAAGCTGAAATTAGATGTTATAACCATAGGCTTCATTGCCTCGTATCTATTATTTATAATCTCATAAATTTTTTCCAGAACCCAGAAAGAAGGTTTTTCCTTCCCTAAATCATCTATAACCAGGAGATTAACATTTGAATACAGGGAAATAATTTTATTCTCTTCTTCCTGATTATTTCCATAGGTTTGTTTTATCCTGGAAAGCAGTTTTATTGAAGTTCCGAATATTACAGGAATTTGTCTGTTAATCAAGAGGTTTGCAATAGAAACAGCCAGATGTGTTTTACCCGTTCCTACTGTGCCAGTAAAAAATATCCCCGTGCCGGTTCTTTTGAATTCCTCAAACACTTCTGCGTAATGCCTGGCTTTTTTATAGGCAGATCTGTTATCGTCGGTAATAGTAAAATTTTCAAAAGTCCTGCTTCTAAACCTTTCTTCTATGTTGCTTTGAGAAAAGAGCTTATTAATTTTTTCTCTCATTATCCGGTCTTTCTCCTCTTCTTCTGTTTTTTTCTCCTCCTTCTCCTTCTCTTCCAGTGCCCGGGTACAGTTACATGAGGCATCACACCATAACCATATACGATTTTCAAAAGGATGTAACATTCCTATCGGCTCTGTATCTTTCTTACAATGAAAGCAAGTTATATAAGGTGGTGGGGGGGGAGGAATAGAAAATTCAATTCCTGCTTTCTTGGCCTCCGTTAAGGTATATGACCATTTTTCCCTAATTTCTTTGTCCTTCATCTCCTTCATCTTCCGGTAAGATAATGAGGTCTTTACATTCATATCCTGTAAATTTTGGTTTTTTCGTTCCTGCTCCATAGGCTCCATCTGTTATCCCTTCTTTCTTTTTCCTGAATTCGCTCAATATGGCATCCTTGAAATACTTAAAAGAATTGATTTTCCCGGTCGCCGGGTCTCTGGCTTTCCGCTCTGCCATCGCCGCCATGGTACTTTTTATCATGGTTATCCGACTGGATAAAGGTTCAGAGGTATCAGGGGAATTAATAACCTCGGTAATAGCAACATAATCAGGGGAATTTGCAGTTCTTCCGGTAAGAGTAAAATAATAATTTGCAATTTCTTCGACAGCAGATTTTTCTTTTATTTCCTCTTTTGATTTTTCGGTAATAGTAATAGCAGTAGTAAAATCATCAGAAAAATCCCCCCTATTACTATTACTATTATTCTCTACCCTATTACTATTACTATTAACATTACTATTACTATTATTCTCGTAGCTCCGTACTTCCCCCGTACTGGGTATAATTGGGAGAAGTACTTCCCCCGTACTGGGTATAATTGAGAGAAGGTCTGTTTCGTTACCGGGAGGAGGTATTTTTGAAGCAACCTTATATTTAGGATGTTGGTAAATATCCCACTTTACAATAGAGGCAAATATTTCAGAATTTACTTTATATAATAATATGCAACCAGTTTTATATAAAACTTGCAAATCTGATTTTATTTCTTCAAGAGAAACATTATCCACAGGGAAAACAGCAGCTTTTATGGATATGGGAGAAGCTTTTATTCTCCCTTCATCATCGGCCAATGAGAACATACCTATAAATAATAGTCTTTGCCGGAAATTTAACTCTAAAAAGTTCTCGCTTACCCATATAGACGGCCATATAAATCTTTGTTTTGACATGTTTTTCCCCTTTCCTTAATCATTATTCCTTATAAAATCATATAGAACACTCTGAAAAGTACTCCAGTTACTTGACTCTAATATTTTAGCCATAATTTATTCTCCTTATTTAATATTCAGCAGGAATGGAAAGAAGAGGAAAGAATACACATATAAGGTCGAACCGTTAAGTTTAAAAAGTGTCCTGTCCTGCTTAACCAGGACTCTTTTAATTTTATCCCATTTATCACGGTTCATAGTTCAATCCTCTTCTTTTACTCATCTATTTATCCTGATATATAATTCATCCGGGATTTTATCCAGTGCATTGCCTGACCCACTGGATAATAATAAATCTTCCTCTATAAGCCTTAAACAAAATACTTTCCAGTCCTTACCCTTGCCGATAATCTTATATCCTATCTTATAAATTCTTTTCGATAATTCTTCTAAAGACTGGCAACATACGCCCATATTTATTCCCTTTTCCGGCCTGTAAATTAACATGTCATTCTGTAATATAACCTGTCCGACTTTTCCATCTTTCCTGATAACTTCTATCATCTTGCATCACTCCGTTAATGTGGCAATATTTACCATCCCTGATACGCCTCATATGGCGTGTTTAGATCTGCCTCCTCCTGTCCCGGCTCGCCTGGCTCCTTTGAATTCTCCGTTATATTCTCCTGCCGGGCCTCCGGTACGGTTACATCCTGCAAAGGGGTTGCCGGTGATTTCTTCTTTAGAGTCTTAAACAGGATGATGTTAGGATAATCACCGCTTTCCTTTTCTGCTATCTCAATAATGGCTCCCACTTCCCGACTGGTAAGGTGTCGAATGTCCAGTTCCGCGAACTCTTCAAGGGTAAGAACTCTCCCAAAATAACCCTTTGTTAACTTGGTCAGGTTCGCTTTCTGGCCTCCTGTATATTCCTGGGCAGTCGTGTAATAAATCCTGAAGGGTTCGCCCTGGGAGTTAACCGCTCCCACCGTTTCAAATGTCCATCTGAGTTTATTGAATTCCTCGCCTCTATAGGTCATAGTAATAGGTTCTATGGCCTTAAGTCTGAGTTTATATTCTCCTGGTTCTGGCATCTCATAACTTCTGAGTTCTATATTGAATTGCTCTGTTAATTTCATAATTTTTACCTCCGTTTAAATGGTCTTTAAAGGGCATTTAAAAGGTGTTTAAACGCCCTTCAAAAATTAAATTATTCTATAGATTCAGGTTCTTCTGTTAATGTAAGTTCAGGATGTTCCCTGAAATAATCTCTATAATAAGAATATTCTTTTTCTAACCTGGCTCTACGCTCTAAATTTTCTTCTTTTAAAAAATTAAAGTGCTCCCTGAAGTGAGTATATTCATCAGGATATCGAAAGAAATCTAGATTTAATGGCATGTCAAGTTCTTTATATGGGCTTTGATGAAAGCTTTGTACCCATTCTTTTACCATAAGAGTAAGATCTATTAAACTCTCCTTCTGCTTCTTTTCTTCCTGACAAATTATCTCATTAAGTATAGATAAAACCTCATCCAGTCCACACACTACGCCCCTGTGAAAATTCTTACTCCCCTCTCTTTCTGCTTCGCTTTCTTTGAATTTAGCCTTTTCCTGAAGGTCTATGTTTTGACTTTTCATTTTTTCCAGGAAATAAGTTAACACTTTTGAATAGTTAAGGATTATTGAACTTTCAATTTTATCCAATTATTACGCCTCCTTCGTTTTCTATGGTTTCCCTATCATCTGGACATTCCGCCTGATTAGAACAATAGCCCCCGCAAATCAGGCAGATGTTGCATTCATACTCTGGACTATAGACATGGTACGCGTGTTTATCTGGCAGGTCGCATTTACAAGGCATCTTTACTGCTCCTTTCTCTCTGTTTCATCAAAAATATCTTTTACCATAGCTTTCCTTTCTTTCTGGCAGTAGACTGAAATTCAATTCCTGTGTTATACTAATCTCAGCGTTTGAAGTCGTTTTAAAGTCGTTTAAAAGTCCGTTCTCCGACGGTCTTTTTTATTTTCTAAACGACTTTATAAGAAAATTTGTTTTCTAATCAACTTGTTGATTAAACTTATTTATGTTAAAATAAAAGTGGTTAATAACTTAACTTTTTAAGTTATATTTAACGACATATAACAGGCTTATAGAGTTTAGCGACAATTAAGCCTGTTTTAATTTTTCTATATTTTCCCTTATCATTGTAGATAACAGTTTTTTAATGGTTGTTCTCTTGTATAAAGCCATCTCCTTAAGTTTAAAATGAGTGTCATTATCAACTTTAACGACTGTGATTTTTTCTCTTGTGGCAGTGCTCAAATTACTCACCTCCTTTACTGTATTATAATTTATTGGAAAATTTCAATTTTTATTTACCAATTTACTATAAACTAAAATCAGATAAATTTGCAATAGGTTTTTAAATATTTCTGGCGACAAATATGTAAAATTTTTTGTCGACATATTTTTAACGTATATTGTCGACACGCTTAAATGCTCTTAAGGTATCAATTATTTTAGTTAAATTATTATTTATATCGATTCCAACTTTTAATAATATTTTTCTCCTGCCTATCAAAGAGGGCTTTATTCTGGTTTCTATAAATTGTTCAGGTGTAAAATCTTTATCGATACCCCATGTCATGTTTTCAAATTGTTCAGTAATTTGAATGGCAAAATTTTTTGTTTTCTCTATAGCTATTACCTCAATTAATACCGCTAAAACTCTTTCAATTTCAAGTAAATTCTGAATAAGAATAAGAATATTGTTTATATTTTTTTTTGTGCAGATAATTTCAAATCTTAAATAATTTTCAGACCATCCAGATATCCCATTCTTACTTTTAACCTCAATATTATCAATATTAGTTTCTTCCTGAATAAACAATAATTCATCTTCTGACAAATATTTTTTTAATCCTTCTTCCAGGATTTCACTGGCAAGAGCAATTTGCTTTTTCCCTGTTTTTTCTATAACTTTATCAAGTAATCTCTTCGTGTGTGCTCTTATTCTAATATCCGGCCTGTCATTTGAATTTCTCATACTATATCCCTTTTTAATTTTCTATGGTAAAATCCATTCATACTTATAATTTTTCTTATTTTCTATAGTTGAGCCGGAATTGACTGTTCCGGCTCCCTCTGTTTATATCCGCCTATCTTCTAACAGGTCTTATATTCTAACAGCTTCCAAGATATCCCTGTCAGATAGATCTTCTTTTCATATAAGCCTTTTTGAAATTATACTCAATACACCTTGTACTTGCTATGGTTAATGGTGTTAATATGAAATATGTAATATAAAATAGTTCCATAAATTCCCTCCTTCCTCTTCTGGATGGTCCGTGCCGGACCTTCTAGAGTCTTAAAAAGCCTTGAAAATAAAGGATTTTACACATTCGACAGCTCCCCTGCTGTAGTGCCCTGGGTAGTGTCGGCAGAATAGCTTTTATCAATGCAGTCTTTGCAAAAATAAACGCCTGCTTCCTTCGCCTTAATCAGGTCACAATTAAATTCATACTCCCTGCAAATCTCACATCTATTATAGCTTCTCTTTTCGGTCAGGATATAAGTTACATTAAAGAGATTACCACAGCCACAATTAAAATCCGTCTTTAAATCATCGTCTATACCATCACAGCCGGGAAAAGAACCTTCAATAGGTGCAGAATTCACCCTTCCACATTCAGGACATTCCACTTTTAACATAGGTCATTCCTCCTTTTTTCATCCCTTCGCCCTGGGTAGGAGAAGGAAATTAAAATAATTTTAACTGTCCGTGCCTTTCCGCTCTCCAGGCAATCATGGGATGTATTTTTTCTTCATTGGCATCTATATAAAAATTCACTATATACTTCAATCTCGATACAAAAGTTATCACCGCTTTCCTTTCCTTCATTATCACTTCTGTATAAAAAAGGATAAGCTCCCACATGTTTAAACTCCACAGGTTTGGATGTGATAAATTTTCCGCTCCTATTGCCCTTCTTAAATCCTGAACACTATTAAAATATCTTTCTCCAGCTTCACACTTCAGATATATTCCCGGTTCCATAATTTCCTCCCCTTCGCCCTGGGCAGTAGAAGAGAGAAAAGAAGATCTCCTTCTCTCTCTTCCGGCTGTTTTTTTTATTCAACAAGAGTCTTTAAATTTTCTGCTATTTCTTTTCCCAGGATTTCATATAATACAATAGACAGTTTTATTATTGGCGTTGCTGTCCCTCCTATAAACATATGAGAACTATATAAATTTACAACAGTATATACTGAATGAGAATGTAAGATACTAAAAACTTCTATTTGCTTCTTTCTTACCCATATTTTAGTTAATTCTTCTTCTGCATCAACTATATTTTTTTCCTCTCTTTCAATAACTTTACGTATTTCAACTATTTCTTTCTGATTTTTCTCTATTTCTTTCTGATTTTTCTCTATCTTTATACCAATTAATAATTTATCAAAAAATTCATCATCTAATTCCATATCATTGAATTCCATAATTAATCTCTCCTTCTATTGCAAATTTTCAGGGAGCAGGGCAGAAAAGAAGATCTCCTTCTCTCTCTTCCGGCTCCCCTGGCCATCTATTATATACGGCAATCTTTATTCCATTGCTCTGTTAATTCTTTAATACTCTTTAATTCATGTTTTGATATTCTTTCGGCTTCATCTCTAAATTTCTGTAATGGTTTATCAAGGTAACGAGAAAAAGCATAACCGATTAATAAGCCCGCGTCAAAACCACTATAAGCATAATTCCTGCATAAAGAAGTTATTTCTGATGGTTCAGGTATTTTTTCATTTTCCACTTTTATATCATCCAGTTTATAAATAAAAAAATCACTAAAAAAATCCTGGGTTCCTCTGTCTTTAAAAAATATTCTCAGATTTTCCGGCCATGTATCGAAGATACATTTTGCTTTATTTTTCTGCTCCTGCTCTGGTTGCTTTGTATTCTCCTGCTCCTCCTGCTCCTCCTGAAATTTCTTCCAATTCTCTGATAACTTTTCTTCCTGCTCTTTCATTGTCATTTTATCAAGTCCGCTCCTTTTAATTTTATTAATTTCATCTATGTATAATAAGAATCCATAAAAATCTTTTGTTTTATAGCTACAACCTGTCATTTATTATAATCTCTCCTTCTGATAATCTTGAAAAATAGGGGTTATTTATCAGAACACATCACCCACTTTCCCGGCCTCCGTGCCAGTCCTGCAGGTGTTTTTTACCCCCCCCCCCCCCCCCGAAAATTACATCAGCCCTTTCCGTTATGTTAAGTCTTTTTGCCTCTAACATCTTGTAAAATCATCCTTTCTATATACAAGGTAAGATAAAATTCTATAGTATAAAAGTAAAATCCTGTAAGTTTTTATAAATATAAATTATAATGTTTATTATATATTAAATAGTTTATTCTGAATAAGCAGTCAGAAGGGAAAAGGTAAAGGCCTTCTCCCTGGTTCCTGGTTACTGTCTTGCCGGTGCAGTCCTATTATTGCAATTCCCTTTATCCCTATAGAGATGTAATCCTATTCCTAATAAGGTACTGGCCTTTTTTAATGCGTCGGATGAAGCAGATTTTAAATCATCTCCAATTTCGCCGGATCTGGTTTTTCCTCCAAAACCTTCCTTAACTACAGCCTGATCGTCAACACTTACGGTTAACATTCCCCTGCAGTATACCTGCTTTTCTTCGACAGTATAATCAATTATCTGCCATGACCATTGATATTTAAACACTTCATTAAGCCTTTCTATAACATTATGTGTCTCAACATAGGAAAGCTGTTTACCGTTACAACCTTTACGATATTTAATCTCAGTCTGTGGAAAAGGCCTGGTTAATGCCTCCCCTGTCCCCTGTATCTGTGGAATAGATTCCAGTCGCTTTGCCTGATGAAGTAAAGCCTGTTTCTGACTGTCATTTAATTCTGTGGCAGTCGTAGCAACCTCTTTAACTATCCTTGCTATGTCCCCTATTGTGAATTTGCCGTTTGACATTTGTCATCCATCCTTTCTTTTAATACTCTCACTTTTGCCTGTGCCAGTGTTACGCCGGTACCGGAATAAAGCTTTCCGTTATAGTCTCTATAATCATACTGATACAGGGATTTCCTCATAATCCGGGAATAGAATTTAATGTATTGGTCTTGCCCTGGCTTTAAATCCTGTGGCTTTATCACCTGTCATCCCTCCTATGGCAATAGGCTCCGAGTGGGAGCCTATTGCCGAAATTTATTTACATTTCTCTAAAGCCTCTATGAAAGCTTGAAATACTTCTGTTATTTCCTGTTTCTCTTCTGCTGTCAGTTCCAGTTCATCCATATTCCAGGATAGGAACTTCCTGAATAAGCCGGTGTAATATCTCCTTTGCTTTGCTCTGTTAAAGGGTATATACATATCTTTTTATCTCCTTTTCATCTGGCATCTTTCCAGGTCTATGTGATAAAGAATTTCTTAAACTGGCCTTTAAACATAAGGCTTTCCGGCCTGTAGGAGTTAACCCATATCACATAAACCTTAAATTCAGAAAGAAGATCTTCTTCTGATAACTGATAATTAATGTATTCGCTCACTGCTCCCCTTAAACACCAATCACCTAACTTGTCATAATAGACTGAAAGGAATTCTTCCGGGAAGAACTCACCTGTAAACATAACTTCACTTCTTAAAGTGCCGGTTTCTTTTATAGCTTGCATCTATGGTCAACTCCTAAAAGAGGGCCTCCGGTACCTCCAGAATAGCCCCCTGTTATCTATCCTTTAGAATGGCACATCCTGGAAGAAAATTTCTATCTGTGCCGGTGTCATTACATCCGGCTTTTCCTGTTCCAGTCTTTCCCTTTCATATCTTTCATATTCTTCATAGCTCATATCTTCCGTATAATCTGGTATATCTCTTTCGAACCCTGGCATCGTGTATCACTCCTTTATAAATTTAAAGGGCAGGTGTTACCCTGCCCACTTCTTACCTTACCATCTGGCAATAGCTGCCTTTACTCTTGCTTCTCTTTCTGCTTTTTCCTGCTGTTTTGCTTCTGCCTGCGGTTGTTTATTGTAATTCCATACTGAAATCATATGCTTGCAGATTGAATTGTTTTCTATATGGTCATGGCAGTTACAGTGAACTTCTCCTGTTACAGTGTCCTTCGTTACGTTATACTGTCTTATCCCCTTTTTGCCGGTTCCAAGATTAAGGACTATGTAACCGTTATTCCATCTTGAAGTTATAAGATTAAATCTGTCTTTCTCGTATGACTTCCATCGTATAAGCTGACCGCTTTTGCTATAAGTGTTTACCATTGTCTTATCCCCTTTCTTATGGTATTATTTGATTGGTTCGTATTTTGAGGTTTCTTACCTCACATTTCAGACCTGGTTCGTACCCGGGTCTGATTTGCATTTTAGCCTTCGTTACTCTGTCTTGCTCTTTCCTCCTTCCCTTTTTCCGTTGGTTCGTGAGTAGCCTTCACTTTCGTTCGCTTCCCACTGGCTATCTCTATCTTTGCCAGGGGTTCAGGCCGGCTCTACCCACCCCGTAACCATCGTTTTTCCCGCTCCTTTTGCTCTCCCTTTTGTCCTCCCCTTGATTATTATAATACCATACTATTTTTCATTAGTCAAGTTTATAGTAAAACACTGTATTAAAAAAACATAGTATTTACAATGCAATGAACCACCTAAAAAATAAATAAAATAATGCTTTTTATTTTTACGTTATTTTACTAAAAACAGAACTTGACTAATGAAAATTACCTATGATATACTATAGGAAATAAAAGAAAAGGATCTTAATTATGAAATTAGATGTGAATATATGCAAGCAATTAAGGGAAGAAGGAAAAACTTACAAAGAAATAGCTGATTATTTCAAGGTAAGCAAGCAAGCAGTTTTTGACCTTCTTGATAAAGCCGGCATGCCACGCAAAACAAAGTATTCTAAATATTATGAGGAATGGGAAAGGCTTTATGAAAAAGGAATTGGAACTCATAAAATAGCTGAAAAGTACGGATGTTCTATTAAAGCTGTTTATACACATCTAAGTAAAAAATTTATCATAGAACCTGGTAAAATTGTAAGGGAAAGAGGCGGAAATCCAGCCCCTGAAATTACCACACCATAAGGAGAAAATCATGGAAGAAGTATTAAAAGTTATATTAAATAAACTGGAAAAACTGGATGTCATTGAGAAAGAACTAAAGGAATTAAAAACAGACGTTAACGGGTTAAAGGTAGGTCAGTCCAGGCTTGAAGAAAAAGTTAACGGTCTGGAAAAAGGCCAAGAAATAATCAATAACCGCCTTGATAAGATTGAAAATAAAATAGAAGATCGCTTTAATCAGGTGCTTAATGAAATAGGGTATGTGTTTAATGACCTGGAGAATAAGATTAAGGCAGTAGATACAAAGGTTTAATAGGTGCTATCATTGGATTAAGCAGTTAAAAAAGAGTAATAAAGTGGTATAAATGATTGAAGTTCCCCCTATGACAGGAGAACTCCAGAGCAAAATCATTATACCACTTCCCAGATAAAACGTCAAAATTTTAAAAAGGAAGTGTTTTCATGTCTATTACTTATCCATTCATCCCATTCCCACAAGCTTTAAACGAGAAGGTTTTTCAGGACAATCTAACCAAGCTACAGTTAAAAACCTTATGGGGAATTACCGATGAAACAACCAAATTTGAAGAGGCTAGAAGCTCTTTTACTAGAGAATTAAGCTGTCGATATTTAGCCAAAAAACTAAATATTCGTTACGATTGTATTTCAAGAGTTTATAACCAGTTAGCAAAAAAAGGTTATATTTCTATAAGAAAATCAACAAATGAAAATGAAGGAAGTTTTATTACCTTACTGATAAATAACCAGAAATTATGTACTCCCCCCATTAACCATGAAACGTGTACACCCTCCCCTGATGTTAAACATAAATCATGTACTCCCCCGGTACATAAAACATGTACTGCCCATGATTTAAGTACACCCGTTAATAATGGCTCGAATATTGAAGAAAACCTACCTGTACACAATTCATGGGGGGTACATGATTTATGTACTAATCAAGAATTAAATATAAGAAAAGATATCAAGAATCAGATCTGCCCCCCCATGATATCCTCCCCTCTCCCTTCTCCCTCCCCTGATGATGATGTTACTGCTATGGATAAGAGAGAAGAGGAAAAGACTGACATAGAGAAAATACTAAAAGCTATAGAAGAATGGGAACAGGAAGAAGAACCCCTTAATCATTCCTCTAACTGCCTTCCTCCTGCAGCAGTCAATCAGTCATCCTCAAAACAAAATCCTATCAATCCTTTATCTTCATCTATTCCGGCAAATTTTATAAATACTGTAGATAATTATAATGTAAATAAAGACATAGATATAAAGCCAGTTCCCCCGGCTCCGACTGCTCCCGTGACTATCCAGGGTAATCCCCTGGCATCTTCCCGGGTACAGGCTCCCACCGCTCCAGTCTCGCAGGTCAGAGGTAACAGCCCTGCCGATAAGAAAGATAAAGAATTCTCTCCCCTGGGAGATATTTTACCAGGCAGTTTTAAACTTGATACGTCAAAATATTCTGCCACTGTTCCCATTGTTCCGGGTGTCAGCCCTGCTGTAATGGTTAAGAGTAAAGAAATTCTCATAAAGAAAAACCTGACAGAGAAAGAGATTAATATAGTATTTGATAGAATAGCCGGTATAGTAAAGACCAATCAGGATATAAAGAATAAAGACGGTTACTTTCTTGCCTGCTGTAACAGTGAACAGGAAAGAGAGGTCATTCCTGAAAAGTCACTAGATGAACAGGATAAGATAATAGAGGCTATTCAGAAAGGTTATGAAGAAGGCAAGATTAAATATGTCTTATCTAACGAAGGGGAAAGAAAAGAGATAATAGAGATGAATAAAAACCATTTCATTTACTGGAATGGTAGACAGCCACAAGGAATGGATTTTAAGAAATTAAAAGAAAGGCATCCCCACCTGTTAGATATGAGGTTTTTCGTAGGTGATTAAAAAAGGCCTCTAAAATGCGTTTTAAAGAGGTCTTGAATAAAACAGTAGAGATGTATAATTTTATCAAAGGATTAATTTTTAGATAGGTTTTCTATTCATCCTGAGTGTTTTAATAGATAACCTGACCTATGGCAGGAAACATAAAAAGTACTCCGGAATAAAATTTATCTTTCCGGCTCTGTCAGTATTTCTGAAGAGTTAACTTTTTTAAATAATTCCTGTTAACTGTATTTTCCCGGAAAAGTTAACCCGTCGCCCTGGGTGATATCCATGGTACAGGTGCAATAGGAAATAGATCTGTTTTACATAAAAACTCCATCGGGTAAATCTCCTCTGAGATTAATAATGTCATGATAAAATTTGCTATACATGGAATTAAACGGTATGAGCTTTGATGTTATTTCTTTTAGCTTTTTTATATCTTCTTCCGTCGCTCCATTTATCCGGCAAAATTTAAATAGTGTCCTGTATTCTTCTATTAATTTACCTTCTTCAGGTTCCATATTCACTATTCCCCTTTCTTAAAGTGCCCTGGGTGATGTCCGATATCCTCAGTATACCATGCCCGGTATACCGGTATACTGGTATATTGGCACGGGTGCAATAGAGGGTTAAAAAGGATGTTCCATCTTCCTGATGATTAAATCATATTCCAGTTCACGGAGTAATTTTATTAACTTATCTATCCGGGTTAATCTCTTCTTGGTTAGTTTATTATTTACCGATTACAGGGATAAATATTTGAATTTTGCCCATCCCCTCGAAAAGGCCGGCAGAAGTTTCATGTATATTTTAAGGGAAACAGGGTAAATGTTTCTTACGATTTTACAGAACCCTTGAAAAGTCTGGTATAGATGGTTAAGAGGATTTTTAATGTTTCGGTCTAAACAGGGGGAATGTTACTTAAGGATATAGTCAGGAGAATAACCGCCGGTACCATGGCTTTTTTTCTTCTGCCTCTAACCTCTTTTTTAATTCCTCTATTGTAGCAAGGTAATTTTTCCCTTCTTCTTCTGCCTGTTTCCATGCCTGCTTTAGTTCCTCCCTGTGAAGTTCGTTCCGGGTCTCCAGTTCTTTCCCGTGGATTTCCTCTGATTGTTTTAATTTCTCCTCCGTCTCCTTCTGGATGGTCTCACCCATGGATTTTAGATCTTCTTTTTCTTTCCGCTCCATCTCGATTTGAATAATCAGGTCTTTTTCCTTCTCCTGGTTCTCCTTCTGCATCTTCTCTATATAGGCTTTATCTGGCAATGCTTTTACTTGTTCCCTTAAAACTTCATTCTCTTGTCTGAGAGTGTCCTTTTCTGCCTGGAGATGTTTCACTTCATTCCTTAATTCTCCCACAAGATAAATTGCCTGTTCTTCTAAGGGTTTTAATAGTTGTGTTTTCTGCTCCTCCAGAAATTCCCGGAATGTTTCTTTCAGGTTTTGACGTGTTATGACAGGGTTATAACCTGTCTTGACATTGTCATAACCTGTCTTGTCATTAGGTTTTGACGTGTCATAACCTGTCTTGTCATCTATCTTTAAAACCCTTATTAATTCTTCTTTTTCTACTGTCATAACCTCTTTGTTATGGTTATAACCTGTTTTGACATGTAATAATTCCTTTTTGATATAACGGTGAATAGTCTTAATACTTTTGCCTGTAAGCTTAGAAGCTTCATTTATTGTTATATATTCATGTTCCATAGTGCAGCCTCCCACTGAAAATAATAAAACAGATGAGCCTCTTCACCTGTCCGTTATAAAATCCTCACTATTGTAATATAGAGATTGAAGTTATTATTACTTTCTTTTAATATTTTCCTGGCATGTTCCACAGGGGAAAAGAAAAATCCTTCCGGCCTGCTGGATAGTATCATGGGGAATGTCAATCACGTAACCATCACATAAGCCTTTACTGCAGGTTTAAAGGTTCCCCTCTCTCCCATCCGGCTCATGGTGTCCTGGGCAATCACATAAAAATGAGTCGTTGCCCTGGCTCCTACCAGATGAAAGAGAAGATCTTCTCCTGTGAATTATCTTTAAAAGAATGGCTTCCTGTCTATGTTTCTTCTATGGGTGAAGGTCCACTTCTCCGGATTAATTACCTGCCGGCAGTGATAGAACCCTTACCCTGTCTATGTCTTTCAAAATGACCAGCTCTACCCTGGGAAGGTATATCTGAAAAACTGCCATTTAACAGGCTTTTACCGCTCTCATAAGTATTGATAAGTATTATTCCTATGGTCTGAACGCCTCTTTTTTGCCTTTAAACCGGTCTAAAACGGCTCTGAGTGCCCTATTTCCACAGGTATGAATTACATTGAATAAGCCCGGTAATTTGGGAGATGGTGGGGGTTTTGGAGGCGTTCGGGGGATAGAATGGTTTGATGGAGGTCAGACAGGGAAGTGAGTAATACTACTGCACTTCCCTGTGAAATAGAAATTATTTTAGTTTATACCAGTCTGACTTTAAATCAATTAAATCAACTTTGTAAGGATTTTTTTCTACCTTTAACGGCATGTTGGGATCAGGAAATTCTTCTATTACCTGATTATTGTTTTCATCAAATCTTACAAAACCACGTTTTATTTCTTTACAAGTATAAGTTGTATTTCCAGATGATTGTCCTTCTATTTTAGTTTCTTTACCTGATGAAGGTACAGCTATCCATTCAGCATCCGCAAAGTAATAAGGACTATTATTCTCTGGATATCCTTCGGGATAGATAGGGAAAACATATCTTACTTTTACCGTTACACCTTCTGTCAGTATTGTAAATATAGAAGAGCAGAAACCGTCATCTCCAGTAGTTGCCACAGTTGGATTAAAAGAACCTCCACCGGCAGGACTTAATACGTCAAAGAATATTTTTTTATTCTGCGCTGATACTGGCGGAATATAATAATCTGTGAAATTAGAATAATTAACATAAAGACCTACGCTGACATTGGAAGATTCATTTAATTTGATCTGAGGAGGATTAGCTGTTGAATCCATTCTATATTTACCATAAACAGTAACGGTATTGTTATAACTGTGGGTTACTGTATCAGGATTATTACGATCTATAAAAAATTCATATAATATTCCTATAGGATAATGGGAATCTGATCTTAAATTTGCTTTGCAGATACCATCGTAATCAGTATTAAGGGTTACTGATTGTGAGTAGTTTTCTCCGTCTGCTGTCAATGCACCAAAACCGTCTGTTATAGTATATCTGACTTTGATATTCTCTATTCCTACTATTTCCTGACTTTGTATACTATTGTTTGTTCTGGGATTAAAAACGGTAGGAGTAGGTTTGGGTAATAAATCGTCAGATTCAACCACTACTTTAGTTTTAATACAAGTTTCACTTTTCTTTAGAGGTAAATCGTTCGGGTCTTGTACCAGGGTGCTTTCTAAAAAGATAGGAGGAACGCTTAGGTATATGTTTGTATTGCCTAAATCCATATTGATTTCGTTTGGAGTGAGCACATATAATTGTAATTCTTTTTCTGCTATAGATATAGCCTGTTCCAGTAATAGTGGCCCATATCTATCATAGGTTTCTGCTCTCACTTTTACCTTTATTGCAGGAAGAGGACCTATAGTAACTTTATCCTGTGGAGCTAATATTTCAGCATAACCATTTTTTAGATAACTGTTAGGATCATCAGCAGGAGCGTCAGGATCGTTCGGGTCAATTGCCTGGCGCACTTTAACTATAATTTGTTTGGTATTTGCCGGCATAGAAGCGGTTATGGTGCTTTCTTCTTTACCTGAAGACATAATACATTTTCCGACTGAACCGTTTTGAGGCCAGGTTACAGTTATATGAAGATATGCGCCGGTATTTGGATCTTGATTGGATATGGAAGGAGAGGTAATTATATTATCTGTTCCACTTCCACAGCCATTTACAAAAATGATAGAAAAAAGTGCTATTAATATTATTAGGTATATAAAGAGTCTATTTTTCATTAAATCTTCCTCCTTAAATGTTTAATATTATTTTAAATTAGAATTTGGCATGAATTTTTGAATACGACGATTCCCATATTCTAATACATATAAATTACCTGTTAGATCTATCGCTAGATCTATAGGTACCCTAAAGTATCCGTAGCAATATCCCCAGCTACCCCATACCTTTAAGAAATTTCCATTACTGTCAAATATTTGAATTCGATTTTTATCACCTTCTGCTACAAATATATGATCTTGTGAATCTATTGCTATACCATAAACATTGGAAAAAGAACCTTCTTCTTTTCCATAAGCCCCCCACTGTTTTATACACTGGCCTGAAGGAGAAAATTTCCGGACATGAGATTGAGCTAAAAAACCACAAAATAGCCAATGAATAACGTAAATGTTTCCTGAGGAATCTATTGCGATATCTTGCAGAGGTTGACGATCGGTAAACTTTCTATTTCTCACTTCATATTTCATTGAAAATTTTCCATTGGAATCAAATTTTTGAATATCCTCATCACCCACATAAATATAACCTTTTGAATCTACAGCAATACTCTTGGGGCTAATAAATTCCCCTGGTTTGCTACCATATTTACCCCATTTAAGTAAAAAGTTCCCCTTTGAATCAAATTTTTGAATACGGTTGTTGATTGAATCTACTACATAAAGGTTTCTTTGGGGATCTACAGAGATACCTTTGGGATTATTAAATTTTCCATCACTTTCCCCTTTGTTACCCCATTTCGTTATAAAATCTCCCTGTGAATTGAATTTCTGTATACAATTTTCACTCAAATCACTAACATAAATATATCCTTCAGTGTCTACCGTAATAAATCTTGGGTATAAAAATTGTCCGTCTCCATTACCTTTGTTGCCCCATGTATTTACAAAAATGTATGTCTGTGAATCTCCTCTTTTGTAGAAGAAATTTACCACAATAACGATTACAGATATAATTACTATCAATTCAATAAATCTAATTATATTTCGTATTTTCATAATTTTATCTCTCGTCTAAAAAAGTTTGATTTATTTTTTCTGCATATTTATATATGCGTCTGAAGGAAAATATATTTTCTCAACGGGAGGAGGATCGTATAATGCTAAAAAGCAATCTTGACAGTTAAACCCGTCCGTAAATAACCTTATAATAGCTGGACAGTTTGGTCCATAATCTCCTGGATCTTTATTTACTTTATAATAATCTGTCAAGGTGTTATAAGCTTCCCGAAGATGCATCGGTTCATTTTCAGTAAGAAGGGGAGCGCCGGGAGAGGTACCTGCATAACCACGAATTTTTGAAGGTTTTTGATCAGGAGTATAACCGAATAACATATATCTGAAAAGATAAAATGTAAGTGGTTCATCCCATAAAGGACATGGCGATTGTGTCATACCTAAGTAGGTTGCTCCACTCTGTGTGAAAGCATCATAAAGTCCAGTAGAATAACAGGAGTCTATATATATAACCGAATGCTCTCGAGAAGACTTACTATATAATATATCAAAAAATTCTTTCCTTAACACAATCGTTTTAATAATCCCTTCTCTAGAAGAATTCAGGAGACGTGCAGGATCATCAACAGTCCAGAAATCTATTTTTTGGTAACTGAAATCCCAGTATACAGATTCTCCTGAGGAATGTTGTCTTAGCCAATCGTTTATACTAGGATCATCGGCTATATAAACACAAGCAACCAAGCAATTAGAATTTCCATGAGTGGTAATAAAAATCATCCCGTAATCAAGCATAGTATCTGGATAATTCACAAAATTTCCATAATCCCACGGAGTAACAATATTATTATGATTAGCATTGGGACCCAATTTACATGGAACAAAAGGTAATTCTGCATTTACATTAGGATCTATGAAAGCATTAGCAAAATCAAATTTGATTTCATTTAAAGTTGTTATCTTTGTTTTATAATCAAAACAGGTTTGATAATCAAGATAATCCGCCACATCGTAATGACAGGGACCCAATTTACTAAACCAATATTGCCATCCAAATATAGGATCTAATATTAACATTTTTTTTGGCTCAAAATTAATCTTTTCTGTCCTAGCAATGGAGGTATTTGGTAATTTTTTTGATATACTATTAATGTTTTCCTCTAATTTTTTTTGATTGAGTAGAGTATTTACTTCTTCATAAGTTGGAATTGGCACAAATTTTGTCATAAGCCTAACTGTTACGCCACCGTCAAACTTAATCATAATTGTAGAACTGTCATATTGATTTATATAAGCTTCTACCATACCATCTGGTATAGGTGGAGCTGAATTCAACTTCCTATTTATCCAATCTACTACTTTCTGAATAGCTTCTGGTTCACTGTTCAATTCCTTACTCCATTTATCGAAATAACCAAAAGCAGTTGTAACTTGTTTATCATAAAAAGGATCTAGAATATCACGAGGAGTAGGCGTTGCACTAGGTGTAAAAGTAGGCGTTGGGGTCAGCAGAACGCCGAAATTAAACCCCGTCAGTTCAGAATTAAAAAAATCAATTACTTTCTCTTCCCTGTGCCATAATTTTAGCCCATTCTCAGAAGTTTGCCATACCGCTACAACAGATCTTTCGTGACCTCTAAAAACTTTAGGCAGGGTATAATACCCATTGGAGTCAAGCTTGCAGTATGAGCGAGTACCAATACTATAAACAAACCCTTTGACTAACGGCATTCCTCCTGTATAAACAGTGCCAGAAATGGACGAACATTTCTTTATCACCTCTGTAAAAATTTTAAGAGAAAGTCCGGTATTCATTGTTGCTGTTATATTCGTGCTGGTTGGAGTGTCTAATCCATTTTTTACATATAGGCAGATATATGCCGTTTGATATTTTTTATCGCCGAAAATACATAAATAAACAGGCTGAGAAATACATCCAATTTCAGGATTATCAAGGGAAACTTTTAATCCTGCTTTTTTCAGATTCACTCCGTTTGCAGTTATGCGAATCAAAGCAATAGTACCCGGAAAAGCAAATATTTTCTCCGGACAGGATTTAAGCACTGCACTTGTGGCATCAGAGGAATTTATAGAACCTGACGAAGGAAGCGTTTCCACTTCAGCATAATTATCCTCACCAAGAGCCACTCCAAGCTTTACATTGCTGTCTGTAGCTCCTGTAAGGACAGTATTATCAAAATGCCCATCAGAACCTACAGGTATTGAGGTATCATTGTAAGCAGAGTAAAGCTGTGCCTGTGCATTATACTCAGGCAGTGGCTTACTTTCTGAAAGGGTTTTGTTTAATTGAGCATAAAGTTCCTGAATTTCAGCTTTCGCCCAATCTTCCGGGTAGTCAGCTTTGATTGAATTTGAGAATTGGGTGAGAAAAGATTCATTGCCTGAAGAATCGCTCTGACAGGCAGG
>DAIOEN010000116.1:0-22491 GCA_036746235.1 Vulcanimicrobiota bacterium
CTACAATACCTCCTGCAGGGCCTGAAAGAATGGCATCTTTGCCTGAAAACAGATTTCCCTCTATAAGTCCGCCGTTTGATTGCATGAACATAAGTTTCACCGAAGGATTCTGTAATTCAGAAGATACTTCGTCGATATAACTTTTTAAGACAGGTGATACATAGGCATCTACAACTGTTGTATCACCGCGGCTTACAATTTTTATGAGAGGATTCAATTTATGAGATACGGAAATCTGTCTGTAGCCGATGAAACTGGCTATAGAAGCAATTTTACCTTCATGAACAGGATGGCGGTAGCCATGAAGCAATACTATGGCGCAGGAAGTTATGCCTTTTTCATATATGTTTTTAAAATCAGAAAAAACCCTCTCTTCATCAAGTTCTTTTAATATTTCGCCGTCAGCGCTTATTCTTTCGTCTATTTCTACTACTTCTTCATAAAGCATCTCCGGTAATATGATGTGTTTGTCAAACAGGGCCGGCCGGTTTTGATAACCGATTCTCAGAGCGTGACGAAATCCTTTCGTAATAAAGAGAACCACTCTTTCTCCTTTTCTTTCAAGAAGAGCATTTGTGGCAACAGTAGTGCCCATTTTCACGGAACCAATTATATCGGGTATGATTTCTTCTTTTTTAAGTCCGAGAATTTCTCTTATGCCATGTATGGCTGCATCTCTGTAATGTAATCTGTTTTCAGAGAGAAGTTTGTGAGTAATAATGGTTCCGTCCGGTTTTCTTGCTACAATATCAGTAAAAGTTCCGCCTCTGTCGATACAGAAGTTCCATTTGTAGTTGTTTGTTTTTTCGTTTTTCATAATAGTCTCCTTTCACTATTCACTTTTCACTTTTCACCGGAATAGTGAACGTAAAAACAGTTCCTTTCACTTCTTTGCTGTCCACATTTATCTCTCCGCCATGAGCATTAACTATACATTTGCATATGGAAAGACCCAGGCCCGTACATTTTTCTCCTTCTGTCGGAAGTACACTTGTTCTGGATAGTTCATTGAACAGATGCTTCATCTCTTCCTCCGGTATACCCTGACCATTATCCATTACAGAGATTTTCAGACGTTCATCTTCATATACTGCTATTATTTTTATTACAGTCCCCGAATGAGAAAATTTTATGGCATTTGTAAGCAGATTGGTCAATACCTGGTTTATCCTGTTTGGATCCATAAAGATATCAGGTATATCTTCTCCGATATCCAGAATAATTTCAATATTTTTTGCTTTACCGAGTATTTTATTCAGTGAATACCAGCCATTTAGATATGAAGAAATACATATTGTCTTTTTCTGCAATTTCCATTTCCCGGACTGAATAACACTCAGATCAAGAAGATCATCTATAAGGCAGAGCATGGACTGGCACATTTTATTTATATCTGAAATAATCTCTGTCTGTTCTTCTGTAATATTTCCTAAAAATCCGAGATTGAAAAGTTCCAGATAATTTTTTACAACCATTACGGGACTTCTTATATCATGAGCTACAATACCTAAAAATTTGTTTTTCATGCTATTTAACTCGATTATTTCCTGATAAAGTCTTCCTTTTTCTACTATTATAGATACGGAATTAGCTATTTCCGAGAATATATCTGCATGAAGGTCATTATATGTATTGGCTTCTTTACTGGTAAAGAATAGAAAGCCGGCAGGTTTACCGTTGACAATTAAAGGACATGTAAGATTTGATAGCATGCCTTCTTCTAATATAAGTTTTGTTGCTACAGAAGAAGGATTGTCTATAAGATATTTTTGCAGGTTGTTTATAATACGTGGTTTCCCTGTATTTATAATATTCTCAAGGGAACTTCCTTTTAACTGTGATTTATAACCGGGTTTTAGAAGTATTTTTGATAGCTTTGACTTAACCCATTTTGAGGTGACTGACGAACCTTCCAGAAAAGCCACGCCAATTCTTTCATAGGGTATTAAAATTTGAAAGGAAGAAAATATATAATCCATTATTTCATCAAGAACCATACCCTGATTTATTTTTTCAATAATTTTTTTCTGTACTTTTATTTTTTCATATTCTTCTTCTATGTTTCGTGGTTGAGTAATAATTGAATTATCATAATATTTTATATTCTCCATTTATTATCACCTCCTGACAGTATTACTACTCTAATTACCGAACCAGGTAAATTCGTAACCATTTTATCAGCTTCTACCTGACAGGCTCTTACAAAGAAAAATAATTTGCCTTATATCATTTGTTTTACAGACAATAAGTTAACCCTTATTTAATTTTTAATACTATATAAAAAACTAATTTTTCTTCTCCAGAGCCTGCCAGGCAGAAGCTTTTTACGGATACCCTTTTACCTGTTACGGTACTAAGCATTTATAGTTAGTTTCATAACAATTCATAATTAAGAAGGAGTAAAAAGTGAATAGTGAGTAGTGTCTTATTCTTTTCACCTTAATTAAATTCTAACAGATTATAAAATACACTGTAATAAACCCTTTTCCTCTTCACCCTTCACTTTAATTAAATTCAAATTATTCCTTATAAATCCTTCTGGAAAATTCTTCCGATTTTTCAACTTTTCAACCATAATAATCTGTGTTATAATATGAAAATATTTATATATCATCCTCGCGTCACGCGTTACCCGTCGCGAATTAGGAAGCAGGTTATATGTTATGGATACTTATTCTCAGGAAGATCTTGAATCCTTAGAAATTCTTGTAATCGATGATGATGAAAGTATAAGAAAATTAGTATATGAAGTGCTTACAAATGAAGGGCATATTGTGGTTCCTGTAGGAAGTGCTGAAGAAGGACTTGAACAACTCCCTTATATGACCTTTAAAATAGCCTATGTAGATAATAGATTGCCCAATATGCAGGGTATTGTTTTATGTGAATATCTCAGAAGAAATAATCCCCTTATGAAGATAGTACTGATGACCGCTCATCCTGATAAGAGTATAACAAACAAAGCTGCCAGGATTGGTATAAATTTTCTTGAAAAGCCATTTAATATATATGATTTAAGCCGAATAGTCAGGGAATATAAAGATGAAATAGAGGCCATAGACAAACAGAAACTGATGGAGTTAAATCCCAATTATTATACTGATCTTTCGGAAGTGCTCAATTATGCCTATGAACTTTTTGATGCTCCCAATGTGCCGGAAAGGCTCAAGAAGAAAGTGATAAAAACAGTTCAGGCCAGTATGCACATGTTATTAAGTGATGCCAATTATAACGAAACAGATAGATCCAAGGCTTTTATAGGACTTATCATAGCAAAGACCTTCGCTGTATATATTCCCAAGATAAATGAAAAGTCCCCTTATGAGGTATATGACATAAGAATGAAAGAACTTGGTAAACATGAAGTCTTTAAAGGACTTTATTGAAAATTGCAAAATAATTATTTTTACCCATTATACATTACTATTTACCCGAGGTGTTATTATGAAATATTTATTATTTATTTTATTATGTTTATTTTTATTAATCGTTCCTGTATTTGCCCAGACCACAGCTCAGTATTATATTTCTCCCGGCAGAGGTATAGAAGGTTTATTATATTTAGGCCAGGATATGGGAAGAATGTTCGAACAGTGGGGTTCTTCAGATACTATACAGGAAGGTTATAATGTCCTTATATATGATTATAAAAGATATGATCTTACCTTCGGTGTCGAAATCTATTCGAATAAAGTAGTTATGATATTTATAAATACCTATCTATATAAGACCCCTGAAGGTCTGTCTGTAGGTTCTTCCCTTTCAGATGTATACAGTATTTACGGAAGCAGCTACAGACTCCAGCCTGAAACAGCTATGGGAGGAAATGCCCTCTTTTATGATTCCCGCGGTATAGGCTTTGGAATAAAGAATAATACTGTCGTATCTGTTGCAGTTTATTATCCGCAGTGAGAAAAAAGAAGGAGAAAATCTTTAACAAAAGAATAATATATTACGGAAGTGAGCATATATAATTTAGTAGTAAAAGTTTCTATTCTTTAAGTAAAGAAGGGGGTAATATATGGTTACAGAATTTAAATCAGTTGATGATATTCTTGATTTCGCAATTAAAAATGAAGAAGAGGCCTGTCTTTTTTACACAGAACTGGCAGGGAAAATGGTAAAACCTGCTATGGTTCAAATGTTTAAAGATTTTGCCGGAGAAGAAGATGGGCATAAGGCAAAGCTTCTGGATATTAAGAGCGGAAAACTCCTTATACCATCTAAAGAAAGGATTCTAGATCTGAAAATAGCAGACTATATAGATACTGATATTCAGATTAAAGAAGATCTTGATTACGGGGATGCTCTTGTACTGGCAATGAAAAAAGAAAAACAGGCTTTTAAATTATATACGGACCTTGCAACTAAAACTGATAATGAACAGATAAAAACATTACTTCTGGCTATAGCCCAGGAAGAAGCAAAACACAAACTCCGTTTTGAACTGGAGTATGATGAAATAGTCCTTACGGACAATTGATACAGTGATCAGTGACCAGTGACCAGTGAGCAATAATATTACATAGTATTAAAACTGGTAACTGGTAACTGGTAACTGAACATGAAAGGAGAGTATAAAAAATGCTTAAACAAAAAATAGAAAAATCTTTTAATGAACAGATAACGGAAGAATTATTTTCTTCCTATCTTTATCTTTCTATGTCTGCCTATTTTCAGTCTGTAAATCTTCCGGGATTTGCAAACTGGATGAGGGTTCAGGCACAGGAAGAACTTATGCATGCCATGAAATTTTATGATTATATTAACGAAAGACGGGGAAGGGTATTATTGAAAGAGATAAAAACACCACAGCATGAATGGAAATCACCTCTGGAAATATTTGAAGATGCACTGAAACATGAAGAGTATATTACGGAAAAAATCAATAATCTCGTAGATTTATCTATAAAAGAGAAGGATCATGCTTCAAATATATTTCTTCAGTGGTTTGTTAATGAACAGGTAGAAGAGGAAGCAAGTGCTGATGATATAATTAACAGGCTTAAACTTGTCGGTGATAGTAAAGGCGGATTATTTATGCTTGACAGAGAACTGGGAACAAGAGTATTTACCATGCCTGTAACGGGAGAAGCATAAATGAAAGCTGTTGAGATAAAACCCGATATTTACTGGGTTGGAGCCATAGACTGGGCTGTAAGAGATTTCCATGGTTATGTTACACCCAGCGGCACAACGTACAATAATTATTTAATTTTAGATGATGATATTACTCTTGTCGATACTGTCAAATTTGATTTTGGAGATATTGCAACTTCAAATATCGCCAGCCTTGTAGAAGTGTCAAAGATTAAAAATGTTATAGTCAATCATATTGAAAATGACCATATGGGCTCTCTCCGTAGAATTATGAATTTAACAAAAAATGCCACTATATATACTACGGAAAAGGGAAAAGCCGGAATGGCCAGGTTTTTTGATATCTCAAAATGGGATATTAAAACTGTTAAAACAGGGTATGAACTCAAAACAGGTAAATATACCCTTATGTTTATTGAAACCCCTATGATGCACTGGCCAGATTCTATGGTAACCTATGTAAAAGAAGCCCATCTTTTAATATCTCAGGATGCTTTCGGACAACATTATGCGTCAACAGAACGATTTGATGACGATTTTATTGCTTCTGCATCGGAAGCAGAACTGGAAGATGCAGTAATAGATTATTATGCCAATATTTTAATGCCCTTCGGTAAACTTATAAAAGCAAAAATAGGAGAATTGAAGAAACTCGGTATTCCTATTGACATGATTGCTCCCGACCATGGCTTTATCTGGAGGAAAAATCCCGGTAAGGTAATTGATATGTACATGAATATGGCCGGTGGTAAATCCAATCTCAGGATCGCCATTATTTATGATACCATGTGGCATGGAACAGAGATTATGACCCAGCCCATAGTGCAGGGTATAAAAGATGAAGGAGTGGCATGTAAAGTTATAAAACTGCGTGCCAGTCCCATGAGTGTTGCAATTAAAGAATTCTGGAACAGCCGGGGCTGTCTTATAGGCTCTCCGACACTTAACAATGAAGTCTACCCTTCTGTAGCAGAATTTATTGTGCACCTTCGCGGTCTTCGACCTTCTGACAGATTAATGGGTGCTTTCGGCTGTTACGGATGGAGCGGAGGAGCAGTTAAATGGCTTTATAATGAATTTAAAGGCATGAAACTGGGAGACGTCGGGCCTGGTCTGGAGATGAACTTCCGACCTGTTCAGGAAGACGATAAAAAATGTTACGATTTTGGCAGAGAATTTGCCAGACAGGTAAAAGAATTTCATAAAAAATATGAATAAACCACTTCTGAGTATTCTCGGAAGATATAATTGACAATAAAAAAATATGTTGAAAGGAGTGAATCTGATAGAATGAAATACGAATGTGAAATGTGCGGGTATATTTATGACCCGGAAGTTGGAGATGCCGACGGAGGGATCGCTCCCGGTACCCCCTTTGAAGATATACCTGATGACTGGGTTTGTCCTGTCTGTGGTGTTGGTAAAGATAGTTTTTCTCCTGTGGAAGAATAATATAGTTTCAGTGACCAGTGAGCAGTGACCAGTGACCAGTGAGCAGTGACCAGTGACCGGTAAACAGTTATCAGGAATATAATCGGTAATTTGTATGTATATTGATAATTGATATAAACTGGTAACTGCTAACTGATTACTGCTCACTGTTATAAGCTGGTCACTTTTTATTAAGGAGTTTATTTATGGATGTGCTGATGCTTTCACGTCTGCAGTTCGCCGCTGCTACATTCTTTCATTTTCTTTTTGTTCCTCTTACACTGGGTCTATCGGTTCTCATAGCAATAATGGAGACAATCTATGTAAGAACAGGGCAGGATATATATAAGCAAATGGCCCGGTTCTGGGGAAAAATCTTTCTTATAAATTTTGCTATAGGTATCGTTACCGGTATAACACTTGAATTTCAGTTCGGAACAAACTGGTCACGGTATTCAGCCTATGTAGGTGATATATTCGGTTCTCTTCTGGCTATTGAAGCCACTGCCGCCTTTTTCCTTGAATCCACTTTTATAGGAGTATGGCATTTCGGATGGAATAAACTTTCACCGAAGTTTCATGCCATATGTATATGGCTTGTAGCATTTGCATCAAATCTTTCTGCCCTCTGGATACTTATAGCCAATGCATGGATGCAACATCCTGTAGGTTATACAATAAGAAACGGAAGGGCTGAACTTACGGATTTTGTGGCAGTAGTAACACAGCCATTTGCCATACAGGAATTTCTTCATACTGTAACAGGTGCATATATACTTGCTGGTTTTTTTGTTATGGGTATAAGTGCCTACCATCTGCTTAAAAAGCAAAATACGGAATTTTTCCTTAAATCTTTCAGGATAGCCCTTATTTTTTCCCTCGTTTTCTCAATTGTAGAGGTTATACATGGGCATATTCATGGCGGGGAAGTGGCAAAAATACAGCCTGCAAAACTGGCAGCTATGGAATCTTTCTGGGAAACTAAAAGTAATGCTCCTTTTACTATGTTTCTTATTCCTGACGAACAAAATGAACGGAACGTGGCAGAAATAATACATGTTCCAGGAGCACTGAGTATGCTTGCCTATCATTCACCTGATGCGACAGTAAAAGGACTTAAGGATTTTCCTCAATCAGAAAGACCTCCTGTCTTTATATGTTTTGTAGCTTTTAGAGTCATGGTGGGACTGGGCATGCTGTTTATGCTCCTCACTATTGTATGTTTTCTTTTACGTAACAGGCTTGAAACATATAGATGGCTTTTATGGATAATGGTTGTTTCCATTCCTCTTCCTTATATTGCCTGCGAGGCAGGATGGATTCTGGCAGAAGTCGGAAGACAGCCATGGATTGTTTACGGATTAATGAAAACAGCAGATGCCGTATCACCTGTAAGCGCTTCTCAGGTTTTGATTTCCTTTATAGCGTTTATACTGGTTTATTCCCTGCTTGGCCTTGCAGCTTTTTATCTTATGTATATAAATGCAATAAAAGGGCCAGAAACTACGGCCGGAAAGGAGATATAACATGTTAGAAACAATATGGTTTATTCTCTGGGGAGTTCTCTGGGCAGTTTATTTTATGTTAGACGGATTCGATCTCGGTCTGGGTACTCTTATGCCCTTTCTGGCTAAAAACGAGGAAAATAGAAGGACTATATATAATTCTATAGGGCCTTTCTGGGATGGTAATGAAGTATGGCTTATTTCTGCAGGAGGAGTTACCTTTGCTGCTTTTCCGAAGACTTATGCAGTTATGTTCAGTTCAATGTATTCAGCTTTAATGCTTGTTTTATTTGCCCTTATACTCAGAGGCATATCTATTGAATTCAGAGGTAAACTGGAACATCCTCTGTGGAAAAAAACATGGGATACAGGACTTGTTGCCGGTAGTTTTCTTCCTGCACTTTTACTCGGAGTAGCATTTGCAAATATTTTTAAGGGTATTCCCATTGACGGAGATGGTATATACAGAGGAAATCTTTTTACTCTTCTCAATCCTTACGGACTTCTCGGCGGGGTGTTTTTCCTTCTTTTATTTCTTCTTCATGGCTCACTCTGGCTTGCTATTAAATCAGAAGGAGAACTTAATAACAGAGCGGCAGGTCTTTCGGAAATATTATGGGTTACACTTCTGGTAGTCACTTTAATTTTTCTGCTTGTGACAAAATTACTTACAGGGCTCTTTGATAATTATATCCATATGCCGGTTCTGTTTATTATTCCTTTATTGACTGTTACAGGGCTTGTATTATCAAGATTGTTTATACATAAAAAAGCCTGGTGGAAGGCATGGTTCTCATCATGTCTGACCATATTAAGTGCCACATTTTTCGGTGTTACAGGCCTTTATCCGGCTATGTTACCTTCAAGTATAAACCCTTCCTTCAGTCTGACAATCTATAATTCTTCATCAAGCCCTCTTACCCTGAAGATAATGCTTGTTGTAGCTCTTGTGTTTGTTCCCATTGTAATAATCTACCAGACCTGGGTGTACAGTCTTTTTAAAGATAAAATAAGCGAAAAAGATCTTGTTTATTGAGTCGTGAGAAGTGAAAAGTGAAAAGTGAAAAGTGAAGGGTGAGTCGTGAAAAGTAAAGAGTGAATGGTAGGGGCGAACCTCTGTGTTCGGCCGGTACCGGTCAAAATATGCATTACGAATCACCCGTCACGCGTCACGATTATAGTATCACGCATCACGCATCACGCATTACGAATAACCCGGCACGCTTCATAAGGAGAATATATGATAAAATGTATCTTATTCAGCCTGTTCCTGTCATTGCTGTTCCTGAAAACTTCTGTATCAGGTCAGGAGCAGATTGACTGTCAGGGAGATTATGCCGGAGGTATGGCTTCAGTAAAAATTGGCAGTAAATATGGTTACATGGATCAGAATGGAAATATAGTTATTAAGCCGGTTTTTGATGAAGCACGTAATTTTTCCGGTGGACTGGCATCTGTAAAGATTGGCACCAAATGGGGATATATAGATAATAAAGGTAACATAATTATTGAGCCACATTTCGATGACGCAGGAGATTTGTATAAAGGTATGGCTCCTGTATGGATAGGAAATAAATGTGGGTACATAAACAGTGAAGGTAAAATTATCGTCATACCGGAATATGACTCAATATCAGATTTTTATGAAGATATAGCAGTTGTAAGAAATGGTAATAAATATGGATATATAGACAGAAAAGGGAAAATAATTCTTGCTCCTGTTCTTGATTATGCCTATAATTTTTCCGAAGGTCTCGCTGCTGTAAAGGTTAATGATAAATGGGGATACATAGATATTCATGGCTCATTAGTTATTGAACCGGAATTTGATGAAGCAGGGGCTTTTTTTCAGTCTATGGCTATAATCAGAAGGGGAGAGAAATACGGATATATAAACAGTGCCGGTCTTATTGTAATTAATCCGGTATTTGACGGTGCATGCAGTTTTTCCGAAGGACTGGCTGCCGTTAAGGCCGGTGTCCTCTGGGGCTATATTGATATTAAAGGCACAATTGTTATAAAACCCTTTTTTGATAAAGCCGATTATTTTCATGACGGCAGAGCACTTATTGTAAAAGACAATAAATCGGGTTATATTGATAAATCCGGTAATATAATGAGGTAAGCTTAAATAATACATATATGCTCTCGTGATGCGTAACGAGTTATGCGTGACAGGAGGAAAATCTTTATTACATGCTTATAGTCAGGTCAGTAATAGGGAATTCTCAAAAATAATAAGGAGTTTTTTATGCAAAAAACATTTTTCCTGACTCTTCTCCTGTTTATTTCTATTATTTTTGTAATAAACTGTCAGCCTTCCGGCCAGAAGTCTTCTGATGCAGAACCATCTGCAAATACAGGAAAGGAACCTGCTATTCTTGCAAAACAGGTATCTTCTATCTTCGGTGTCATACCTGACCAGATGCCTGGAGCAGATGAGGATACAGAAGATTTTGTAAGGCTCGGAGAAAAACTTTATTTTGAAAAAAAACTCTCTGATAAAAGCAGGGAATCCTGCAACAGTTGCCATACGGTTGATAACAAAAAAGGGGGAGTTGATAATTTACCTGTTTCTGAAGGTACAGCCGTTAAAAGTAGTAGAAGGAACACTCCTACTGTACTTAATGCCGGTTATCAGTTTGCACAGTTCTGGGACGGACGTGCAGTAACACTTGAAGAACAGTTAAAAGGGCATATGGTATATCCTGATAAAAAGATACAGGAAAGATTGAATAAAGAATATAAGGATTTATTTAAAAAAGCATTCCCGAAAGAGGCAAAATCAATCACTGTTCATAATGTGAACAGAGCAATAGCTGCCTATGAAAGAACTCTGAAAACATCTGATCGTTTTGATGATTTTATAAATGGAAATTATAATGCTCTTACAGGTTTTGAACAGAAGGGACTGGATATGTTTATTTCCTCCGGGTGTGTTACATGTCATGCAGGACCGTTACTTGGCGGAAATATGTATCAAAAGATTGGAGTGGCAAAGCCTTATGAAAATACTGCAGATGCCGGCCGTTATGAAGTAACAAAAGATAAAATAGATAAATTTATCTTTAAAGTCCCTGTACTAAGGAACATTGCGCTGACTGCCCCCTATTATCATGACGGCAGCATAAAAACTATGGAAGAAGCCGTAAAAAACATGGGTTCTTTACAGCTCGGTAAAGATTTTACTGACAATGAGGTAGCTTCTATTGTGACGTTTTTTAAGAGTCTTACTGATAAGAAGAGAATGTAAGAGTCGTGAGTCGTGAGAATTGAGCAGGGGCGAACCGTCTTCGCCCGGTACCGGCGAAAACATGGATCACGAAATCACCCGTGATACGTCAAGATTATAACGCATTACGCGTTACGCATTACGCATTAAGCGTTACGATTTCAGAATGGAGTCATACATTGAAAGATAATAAAAAAAATATCATAGATACTATATGGATGTTTTTTACTTCTATGAAGGTTGCAGTCTTTTTTATAATTCTCCTTGCAATTGTATCGATTATAGGAACTCTCATACCTCAGAGTGAACAGACTGACATGTATCAAAATTTTTACTCCCCTTTCTGGTATCATCTTATAATTACCACTGGTTTTAACAATCTTTATAACTCTCTTATATATAGAATATTACTGGCCGTTATAGGTATAAATATAACTATCTGTTCCATAGAACATACAGCCAATAAAATTAAAGGCAAGAAAACAGTCATGCCTTTTGATTTTTATAAAAATTTCATGACTGTTTCAATATCTTCTGCAGAAACAGGTGATAAAATTTTAAAATATATCTGCCGGAACGGTTTTAACGTGAAGCAGGAAAAAGACAATGATGGTAACGTTCATATATATGGTGAAAAAGGATATTTAAAACAATGGGGACCTTTTATAATTCATATAAGTATTCTTGTAATATTTGCAGGAGCTATATACGGCGGAATTACAGGTTATAAAGACTATGTTACTCTCGTAGAGATTGAAGGGCGAAATACTTATACAGACAGGAATAATAATTTTCAGGTAAGACTTAAAGATTTTCATCTGGATTTATATGAAAATCACAGAATAAAACAATATTTCAGTGATCTTGAGGTTCTGGAAGGTAACATGAAAATATTGGAGAAAACTATATCTGTTAATGACCCTCTGGAATATAAAGGTGTTGTCTTTTATCAGGCAGACTGGGGTATGACAGCTCTGGAATTTTCTGTTATATCACCTGACGGAAGAAAGGAAGATTATTTTATTCCCCTTGATGAGAGAGGAAATCCTTTACAGGATAATAATTTTTTTATTCTTTCCAATAACTGGATAGTTAAAACAGGATATTTTTATCCTGATGTACTTATTGATGGAAATGTTGTAAAATCTCTGTCTTATTTTCCTGTCAATACTGCTGTTACATTACAGATATGCAGGGAATTTATGTTTACCGGTAAAGAACCTTCATGGATTGAACTGGGATTATTTAAGAAAGGAATATCCAGAGACTTTAACGGTTATAAATTTACATTCAACAGGGTAATAGAATATACAGGTCTTCAGGTAAAGAAAGATCCCGGCGTACCTGTAGTATATATCGGATGTTTCCTTATGATGGTCGGCATGATTATAACTTTTTATACATCCAGGAGAATTATAAGAATACTGGTTAAAAATTCCGATAAAACTCTTTATGCAGGTTTTCCCGGTAAAGAAGAAGAATATAATAAAATATTTCTGGATAAAATGAAAAAATATCTAACAGACCATTAGAGTATTTTGTAAGATAATAATCCACGCGTCACGCGTCACGCGTCACGCGTTACGATTCAAAGGAGGAATTATTTATGTCAGAAAAGAAAATGGAAGAAATGAAACTTCCCGATGTGGAAATATTACTTGCAAACTTCATAGGACTCCTTGGTAACAAAGCCTATGACTGTCTCGGACTTATTCCGAAAGAAGGATCAACAATTGATTTGAAGCAGGCAAAACTTGCTATAGACAGTATGGGTGCTATCATTGAAGCAATAAGCCCTATGATAGATACAAAACAATCTCAGGACTTCAGAAACCTTCTCTCCACCCTCAGAATGGCCTATGTACAGAAAGCCGGCAATCAGCCGAAATAGGGGGAGACACTTCTTTGGAAAGAGAAATAATAATAGGTACAAGGGGAAGTAAACTTGCTCTTATACAGTCTGAAGAGATCAGAAGAAGACTTCAGGAAAAAGGATGCTCTTCTACCCTTAAGATTATAAAAACTAAAGGTGATAAAATACTTGATACGCCTTTATCTAAAATAGGTGATAAAGGATTATTTGTAAAAGAAATAGAAGAGGAACTTTTAAAGAAAACAGTAGATATAGCTGTACACAGCCTGAAGGATCTGCCTTCTGTATTGCCTGACGAGTTATGTATAGGAGCAACTCCGTTAAGGGAAGATAAGAGAGATGTTTTTATATCAAAGGATGGAAGAAAACTCCATGAGCTTTCACGAGGAAAGGTTATAGGAACGAGCAGTCTCAGACGAAAAGCTCAGATTCTTTCTATGAGACCTGATTTAATTGTAAAAGATATAAGAGGAAACCTGGATACAAGGCTCAGAAAACTTGAAGAAGGGGAATTTGACGGGCTCATACTTGCAGCAGCCGGTCTTATAAGAATGGGTCTGAAAGATAAAATTACCGAATATTTTTCACCTGATATGGTAATTCCTTCTCCAGGGCAGGGAGTTATTGCAGTGGAAGTAAGAAAAGATAACAGAGACATCCTTAACCTGTTGAAAGAAATAGATAATTCTGTCAGCAGGGATGAAATATCTGCCGAAAGAACTTTTCTTTTTGCAATAGAAGGAGGATGTCAGATACCTGCAGGGGCGTCTGCGGCGATATCGGGTAATAGCCTTACATTGAAAGGTTTCATTGCCAGTACGGACGGAAAGAAAATGTTTAAAGGAGAGATAAGGGGAGACAGGGATAAAGGAAAGGAACTGGGAAAAGAACTGGCAGAAAAACTTCTTTCCGATGGAGGACACACAGTTTTAACGGAATTGAGAGACTGCTGAGTTAATGAATAAAAATTGAATCGTGATGCGTAACGCGTGACCCGTGACGGGAGGAAAGCCTTTATTACATGCTTATGGTCAGGTAAGTAAATTACTGTTATGGATAAATTTACGGATAGAAGAGATAAAAATCAATACTACCGTCACACATCATGCGTTACGCGTCACGATTCTTATTATCCTGTTTTATTAAACCTTTCCTGTAGAAAATGTATTGTTATAGGCGGCGGGAGAGTGGCAGAAAGAAAGGTTTTGTCTCTACTCGAAGCAGGAGGTTCTGTATCGGTAATAGCACTTTCGGTAACAGAGCATTTAAGAGAACTCAGGCAGAAGAATAAAATAACCGTTATAAACAGAGCTTATGAACATGGTGATCTGAAAGGTGCTTTCCTTGTAATTGCCGCAACAGATTCTTCTGCGGTAAATAAATCAGTCTATGAAGAAACAAGGGAACTGGCAATCCTGGCAGATATTGTTGATGAACCGTCACTATGCGATTTTATTGTTCCGTCCTCTATCAGAAGAGGGCCTCTTATAATAACGGTTTCTACATCAGGTAAAAGTCCATGTCTCTCAAAAAAAATAAGAAAAGATCTTGAAAGAATTTATTCCGAAGCATATGGAACCTTTACTTCCATGCTTGGAAATATGAGAGAGAGGGTACAGAAAGAAATTCCGGTACCGGAAAAAAGAAAGAAATTCTGGGAAACTCTTATGGAGAGTAATATTCCTGAATTATTAAAAGACGGTAAAAATAGAGAAGCTGAGGAATTAATAGAAAAGATTTTCTGTCATTATAAGAGTGAAAAGTGAAAAGTGAAAAGTGAAAAGTAGATGCGAACCGTGTTCGCCCGGGTACTGCTGAAAATACGCATAACGCATAACGCATAACGCATCACGAACCACCTGTCACGCGTCACGCGTCACGCGTCACGATTATTACGTCTCACACATCACGACATATTATTAAAAACAGTGAGTCTCTCCTTTATACTGTTCAATTTAAAAGCTGTTTCTTCCTGTCTGGACTTTTCTTTATTTATAATCTCCTGAGGAGCTTTCCTCAGAAACTCTTCATTTGCAAGTTTATGATTCATTTTTACCAGGTCTTTCTCCAGTTTTTCAATTTCTTTTGTCAGTTTTTTCTTTTCCTGGTCTATATCTATAAGATCCTTTACAGGCATATATATAATCATGGTCTGGAAACAATTAGAAAATGCCATTTCAGGCTTTTTCTCAAAGGAAGACCTGATAGTAAGGTCACTGATTTTCCCCAGTTTACTTATATAAGAATGGTGTTTTTCTACAAGAATTCTGTCAAGTTCTTCAGGTGCTTCTATATATATCTGTATTTCCTTTGAAGGAGCAATAGAGAGATCACCTCTCAGAGTTCTTACTGATTTTATAATACCTGAAAGTGTATTCATATCCTCTTCGGCTTTTTTATCTATCATCTGTTCATTTATGGAAGGCCATTCTGCAAACATTATAGTTCCTTTGCTTTCCGGCAGATAGGACCAGAGTTCTTCCGTAATAAAGGGCATAACGGGATGAAGGAGTTTTATAGAACCTGCAAGTATATACCACAGGACGTACTGTACAGTAAATTTTCTTTTCTCATCGGGAGAATTGAGAGATAATTTGGAAATTTCAAGATACCAGTCACAGAATTCATTCCAGAAAAATTCGTAAAATTCTCTTGCTCCCTCACTGAATTCATAGTTGGCATAACTGTACGTCATTTTTGTAACAAGACCGGCATAGCGGCTTATTATCCATTTATCAGGCAAATCCAGTTCAAGATCGTTAATTGATGTACTTCCCGGAGTGAAGCCCTCCAGATTCATTAAGGCAAATCTTGTGGCATTCCAGATTTTATTGGCAAAATTCCTGCTCATTTCCAGTCTTTCTTCTGTGAATTTTACATCCTGTCCCTGGGCAGTCATGTAGGTGAGACCGAACCTTGTAGCATCTGTACCGTATTTATCCATCAGGTCAAGAGGATCTATACCTGTTCCCAGGGATTTGCTCATTCTCTTTCCTTCCGAATTGAGTATTGTTGCATGAATAAAGACATGATGGAAAGGTACATCCCCCTTAAATTCCAGTCCCATCATCATCATTCTTGCAACCCACAGGTATATTATATCTCTGGCTGTAACAAGAACAGAAGTGGGATAAAAATATTTTATATCTTCCGTTTCTTCAGGCCATCCCATAGTAGATAATGGCCACAGACCGGAACTGAACCATGTATCCAGAACATCAGACTCCTGATGTATGTGTGAACTGTTACATTTTTCACATGTTGAAGGAGTCTCTATAGAGGCAAAATAATTATTGCAATCATCACAATACCATACAGGTATACGGTGACCCCACCATAACTGTCTGGAAATACACCAGTCTTTTATGTTTTCCATCCAGTAAAGATAAAGATCTTTGTATTTATCGGGGAAAAACCTCATATGGCCTTTCTTGACGGCTTCTATGGCAGGATCTGCAAGGTCTTTCATCTTACAGAACCATTGTTCTGAAATATGAGGTTCTATAGAAGTGTTACATCTGTAACATTTCCCGACACCATGCATATAAGGTTCAACCTTTACCATAAAGCCGCCTTCTTTAAGATCTTCAATGATTTTTTTCCGGCATTCTTCTCTGGACATGCCTTTATAAGGGCCGGCTTCATCTGTCATTATACCTTTTTCATCAATAACCACTATCTGTTCCAGCTTATGACGGTTACCTACTTCAAAATCATTCGGGTCATGGGCAGGAGTAATCTTTACTGCACCTGTTCCGAAAGACGGATCTACATATTCATCTCCTATGAGAGGAATTTTTCTGTTCAGTATGGGAAGAACAAGTGTTTTTCCTGTAAGAGTTTTATATTTTTCATCATGGGGATGAACTGCTACTGCCGTATCTCCGAGCATTGTTTCCGGCCTTGTTGTGGCAACTATTACTCCTCCGGTTCCTTCTAAAAAAGGATAATTTATGTGATAAAGATTTCCTTCTGTTTCTTCATGTAAAACCTCCAGGTCAGAAAGAGCTGTAAGGCATCGAGGGCACCAGTTAATTATATATTTACCTCTGTATATGAGACCTTTATCAAAAAGTGCCTTGAAAGCCGTTTTAACAGCTCTGGAGCAGACAGAATCCATTGTAAATCTTTCACGGCTCCAGTCACAGGAAACTCCCAGTCTCTGGAGTTGATATACAATATTCCTTCCGTATTTTTCCTTCCAGGCCCACACTCTTTTTAAGAATTCTTCTCTTCCCAGATCTTTACGTGTGAGACCTTCTTCTGCAATTTCTTTTTCAACTTTATTCTGTGTCGCTATTCCTGCATGGTCTGTGCCGGGAATCCACAGGGTATTATATCCCTGCATACGGCGAAAACGTATTATTATATCCTGTATTGTATTATCAAGGGCATGGCCCATATGTAACGACCCTGTAACATTGGGAGGAGGAATAAGAATGGTAAAAGGTTTTTTATCCTTATCTACCGTTACTTTAAAATAATCTTTTTCCATCCAGTTATTATAAAGTTTTTTTTCTATTTCCTGTGGTTCATATACTGATTTTAGTTGCATATAAATGTACGTCCTTTTTATTTTTATTTTTTATGATGTGTGGTGGGCATAAAGCCAATCACAAATCACCCTCTTACATTCTGAAGAATGAATTTTTCCTCATCATCTTTTCAAAAGCCATAAAAATATCCATACCTACCTGGGCGGGTGCAAATTTGGCCATTTTTTCAAGTGCTACCTCTGGAGAAAATCCTTTACGATATGGCTTATCAGTAGTCATCGCGTCATAGGTATCAGATACTGCCACTATTCTTGCTCCAAGAGGAATTTTTTCTCCTTTAAGACCACCGGGATAACCGGTACCATCAAATTTTTCATGATGATATTTTACTATCTCTGTAAGATCACTCAGGATATCTACCTTCTGTATTATCTTTGCACCTTCAGTAACATGAGATTTAATTATGGCAAATTCATCGTCTGTAAGTCCTTCCGGCTTAAATAATATTCTGTCCGGTATACCTATTTTACCTATATCATGGAGCAAAGCTCCTCTTCTGATAAGCTCTATATGGTCATCATTGAGGCCGAGATCTCCTGCAAGTGCCACAGCATATCTGCATACCCTTTTAGAATGTTCTCTCGTATAATTATCCTTTGCATCCAGAGCTTCTGCAAGGGTAGTAATTGTATCTTCAACACTGTTTTCAAGCTTTGTATATGCATCTGCCAGTTCTTCATTTTTATTTCCAATTTCTATGAACAGTTCTGCTGTTGCGATAGCAGATGCCGCTATACCTGCAAGTATTGAAAGGGTTCTCAGGTCATCATCACTGAATCTGTCTCCTGTAAGTTTATTGCATACTATAATGACACCTTTGTTTTCTCCCTTGTTATTCATTGGTACACAGAGGATATTCTGAACCCTTTCCGGACATCTGGCAAAATAAGAGAAACGGGGATCATTATCACTTTTTGCCAGTGATACAGGTTCGCCTTTTAAAGCAACTGCTCCCAGTATACCCTCTCCGTATCTGGAAGTGAATATCTGTTCCGATACAGGTGAAAGGTTATATCTTTCATAAACCCTTAATTCTCCGGATGTTGTTTTCAAAAGTGTAGCACCAACCCTTGCTTCGCATTCTTCGGCAGCTTTTACCATAATAAGAGGAAGCAATTTCTTTATGTCTACTTCTGATACTATTTCCTGGATAATTTCATGTATGCCATGAAATTCTCTCTGTTTCCTTCTGAAATTTTCTTCCATATTTATATATTTCTGTAATTCTTTGCTCTGAGCCTGATATTTTCTTGTGATATCCTCCAGTCTTTTCGGAGTTTCATCTACAACTATATGAGTGGATGACATAGGGGATAACATTTTAGATATTGTTCCCACCAGAAATCCGCTTAAACCGAGTAAGGCTGTGAAAGGAATTATTGACTTAAAGGGATCTTTTATAGCATCAGCACCGTAAAAACCGGGGAAGTTTGAACAGAAAAATATTATAACAGCACTGAATGCCGCAGCTCCCAGGGAGTAAGAAAAACCAAATTGTGTTGCTATATGGACTACAGGGAGAATATATATAAAAATAAATGGACTATCTATACCACCTGTCCAGAATATAAACACAGTGGCCAGCAAAAAATCTACAGAAGCAAAAATAATACTGAAAACAGGGTTATATGGTAAACTTTTTGTCAGTACTATAGCAGTAATAATATACAGGAGAGCCAGTATTCCTGCATTAAATATGTTTTTGTAATTATAAAAAGGTGCATATTCACTTTTTATGCCATTTTCATCGGCAAGATATTTTATGAGTTTATCTTTGTTAATAATTTTTTCATTGTTTACAGTCTTTACCCCGCCGGCACTTTCCAGCTTTTTTACATAGGAATCAATTTTTTTTGTGATGGCAGGAGAAGTAGAAAAATAATCATTAAGCTGCTTCAGATTTATTTCCGAAGAACGACCTCCCGGAATCTGGGTAAAATAAAATATTATGGCCACCAGAAAAGCTATTGCCCTTACTATATTTGTTGTCATCTCAAAATCTATTTTATTTCTCATAAAATCATACTTCCTCCGCAATATTTTACTGAGTTAAACATAATACATATATGCTCTCGTGACGCGTAACGCGTGACGGAAGTAAAACGTTTATCACATGCTTATACTCAGGTCAGTAATAAAATAATGTAACCCGGTGAAAAACTACCCGGTAATGGAACTTTTATAACCTTTTATATAATTACCGATTATAACATAGAGGACCTGTTAAAAACAACCCCTGGAATCTAAAAACAGAATAGAGGACTATTTTATTCATAATGTAACCCTCTATTCTGTTCTATAATTAGGGACTGTAAGAAAATAACTCTGTCAAATTATGTGGTTATTGTTACCGCTCACGATTGTAAATATGATATGGTTATTTTTTTATAAACCTTTATGCAGACTTCTCTCTCTTACCTTCTTCAATAGATTCGTATATCGGTTCTACCCTGTCTGTTATTACTCTTTCTGTAATAAGGACTTTCTGGATAGAGGTTTGAGACGGAATTTCATACATTATATCAAGCATTACATCTTCCAGAATAGTTCTCAGAGCTCTTGCCCCTGTTTTACGCTTTTTAGCCTCTTTTGCAATAGCAGTAATAGCTTCCGGAGTAAATACAAGTTCAACTCCGTCCATATAAAATATCTTCTCATATTGTTTAATGAGAGCGTTACGGGGGAGAGTCAGAATTTTTCCGAGTGCTTCTTCGTCTAAAGGATGAAGGGTTGCTATAATGGGCAGTCTCCCTATAAATTCCGGTATCATTCCGAATTTAAGAAGATCTTCCTGAAGAACATGGTTTAAGATTTCACCCATTTTCTTTTCTTTTTTCGCTTTTGTATCTATTTTTGCACGAAATCCCATGGCTTTAGTGCTTATACGGGATTCTATTATTTTATCCAGGCTGTCAAAAGAACCGCCGCAGATAAATAATATATTTGTTGTATTTATCTGTATAAATTCCTGATGGGGATGTTTTCTTCCGCCCTGAGGAGGTACGTTTACAGTTTCTCCTTCTAAAATTCTGAGCAATGCCTGCTGTACCCCTTCACCTGAAACATCTCTTGTTATGGAAGGATTTTCTGATTTCCTTGCTATTTTATCTATTTCGTCTATATAGATAATACCTTTTTCGGCTTTTTTTATATCATAATCTGCTGCCTGTATGAGTCTGAGAAGAATATTTTCTACATCTTCCCCTACATAACCTGCTTCAGTCAGAGATGTGGCATCCGAGATTGCTATGGGAACATCGAGTATTTTCGCAAGAGTTTGAGCCAGATACGTTTTTCCGCACCCTGTAGGTCCAATCATAAGGATATTACTTTTCTGCAGTTCTACATCATCTGCCTGAAGCTTGGAGTTTATCCTTTTATAATGATTATATACTGCTACGGAAAGAACTTTCTTTGCTTTATCCTGTCCTATAACATATTGATTGAAAATGGTATTTATATCTTTAGGTTTTGGTAATCCGCGAAAACGAAAACTTTTTTCAACTCTTTTACCGAGTTCTTCTTCTATAATATCATTACAGAGTTCTATACATTCATCACAGATATAAACCCCCGGACCTGCTATCAGTTTTCTGACCTGCTGGTGACTTTTACTGCAAAAGGAGCATTTTACCGGTTTAGTATCATCTCCAAATTTAAACAAATATAATTCACTTCCTTATTTGAGTGAATTACCTCCATTTATTCCATACCCATCCTGAGAATTCATCGCAAATTTTCCCCTGGAGGTAAATTCAGAGCACGTTTATCTTGTATTTTTGCTGATTATTTTATCTATAATTCCGTATTCTCTTGCTTCGTCGGGAGACATGTAATAATCTCTCTCTGTATCGTGTTTTATCTTATCTATAGGTTTACCTGTATGATGGGCAAGTATTTCATTCATGATACGCCTTGTTCTCATAATTTCCTGGGCATGTATGTCTATGTCTGTCGCCTGTCCTCCCAGTCCTCTTATCCATGGCTGGTGTATGAGGATTCTGGAATAGGGGAGAGCATAACGCTTGCCTGCTGTACCACCTGCGAGTAAAATAGCGGCAGCACTTGCTGCAAGTCCCATACATATAGTTGACACATCGGGTTTCACTAACTGCATACAGTCATAAATAGCCAGACCTGATGTAGTGGAACCTCCCGGGCTGTTAATATATAAATCTATATCTTTATCGGCATCATCTTTTTCCAGGAACAGAAGTTGTGCAATAATGAGATTGGCTGACACATCGTCTATGGGACTTCCTATAAAAATTATTCTCTCTTTTAACAGACGGGAATATATATCGTAAGACCTTTCACCTCTGGGTGTCTGCTCAACAACCATCGGCACAAGATAAGAGGCTTTTATGTTATTCTCTTCATAATTATTCACTGTTTTTTACCTCCAATATAGCTAATTTTCTATGACATTGACACTGGTGAGGAGAAAATCTATAATTTTCTGTTTTCTCATTTGAATCTTCATATAATCTTCAAAGTCCCTTTTATCAAGGTTTTTATTGCTTCTGCCTTTATCTTTGAAGAATTCAAGTTTTCTTACGGCATCTTTTACTTCTTCTTCAGGTATGTGTATCTGTTCACTATTACCTATAGAATCAATGATGAGATCTATTTTTATAGATCTTGTAGCTTCTTCTTTAAGTTTTTCAACATATTCTTCCTTTGTAATACCTGCCTGTTTTAAATAGCCATCAAGGGAAGAATGACTCTGAGAAAGCTGTACTATGTGACTGTTCATAAGATTTGTTACTTTTGTATTTAACAGATATAACGGTA
>DAIOEN010000117.1:0-22420 GCA_036746235.1 Vulcanimicrobiota bacterium
TATTTTCCCAGGTAAATACTTTAGCTCTTTCCCTGCCTTTGCAAATAAGTTCTTCTCTGAGCGCTTCATCATAAAGCACTTTTTCTATAATATTTTGTATTGATTCTATATCATTTCCATCAAAGTATATTGCTCCGTCTCCTGCTATTTCAGGAAAACAACTTGAATTGTTCAATACGACAGGACAACCACAGGAAAAAGCTTCTATAACAGGTAGCCCAAAACCTTCATAAAGAGATGGGAAAACTAAAGCAATGGCATGTTTATATATAATTCCTAATATATCATCATTAACGCTGTATTGATGAATTCTATCGTTAATACCAAGTTTTATAAATAATTTAATTTCTTCTGAAGTAAATTTTCCTCCACCTGTACAGACTATATTTAACTTTTTATAGTTTTTTAATATTTTTTCCATTGCTTTTATAAAATTATCAAAATTTTTATAACGACTTCTGGCGCCGACAAAAAGTACATATTTATCTGGTAGTGTAATAGTATGAGAAATTAAGGTGTTAGATTGTTTTAATGAATTACCTAAATATATAACTTCTATTTTTTTCTCATCAATACCATAAAATTTTATAATGTCTTTTTTAGTATGTTCTGAAATAGCAATGATTTTACTGGCTTTCTGTGCCAGTATTTTTTTTGCTTTTATCCACTTATTGGTTATAAATCTGGAATACAGACATCTGGAAGAAAACATATCAGGAAAATTTTCAGGTATCATATCCAGTATAGTTAAGACAAAAGGCTTTGTAAGAGGATAAAAATAAGGATCATAGAAAGTAGGATGAAAGATATCATAGTTTTCCTTACAGATTAATTTTTTACTGATCCATTTATTTATTAAATATATAAAAAAAATTTTAAATAATCTGATTCGTTCATTAAATTGTATATTCTTCATTAAATCTCTACATTTCATAAAAGCAGCATTTTTCAGATATTCATTATCCGAATAAAATATGGCCAGATGGAAATCAATCTCTTCAATATTACTGAATTCATTCATCAGTTCATAAAAATATCGTGAAGCTCCTCCCAATTTCTGATAGCTGAATATTTGATGATCGTATAGAATTTTCATAAAAAGTCGTCTTTATTTTAATAATTTATAAGATAACACAATTAAGTGATTATGAATTTTATGCATTACATGTATTAATTTATTATTACTATGTTTTGTAGAGATATATAAATCTTCTTTGAATTGCATTTGATATTTACAACTGCTTTTTGATGATTTATGAATTCTAAAAGCAGAAAGTGGTTTATTTATAACGTATAAAGGATATTGTTTTATTATTCTTAACCAGTAATCATAGTCCATAGCATAATCTAACGAAACATCAAAAAAACCTGTTTCATCGATAACTTCTCTTCTACAGAAGGTACTTGATTGAACTACAAAATTAGTGAAGGATAACATTGTGAATGTTGGTATAAATCTCAGTAATCTTTTATATGTAACTACAAAAGATTGGATTTTTTTATTCTTCTCATCTATGATGATATAATCTCCTGTAACCCATTTTGCATAAGGATTTAGCTTAAAGAAAGAATTAATATGCGTTAATGTATCAGGCAAATACAGATCATCAGAGTTCAGATAAGTGATTATGTCGCCTGAAGACATTCTGAGCCCTTTATTGATTGCTTCTGTCTGTCCGTTATCTTTTTCAGAGATATATGTTATTTTATTTTTATATTTTTGAATAATATCAGGTGTATTATCTGTTGATCCTCCATCTATTATGATATATTCCAGATCAGGATAATTTTGACTTAAGACGCTCTGAATGGTTTGTTCGATAAAATGTCCCTGATTTAATGATGGTGTTATAACGGTTATTTTTAGATTTTTAATTCCACTCCCTCCCATCCGGATGTTTCTTTAATTTTTACTGGTGTTTCTGCATGTGGATTTTCATCTGAAATTTACTGCATTCCCTTGTAATAATATAAAATAATCCTGTTATTAATTTATCTGGTAGCAGGAGGAGAACACATATTTCACAGAAAAGATACAGATAATCTATAATTCCATAATGTAATTGTAAACAATATTTAAACTTTGTTTTAATAGTGTTCCATAATTGCAGTTTTGTATGTTTATTCTTTACATTATCATTGCTCTGATAGTATTTATACAGTATTTCTTTAATATTATAAAACGTTACACCTTTTAAATACCATCTGCACCACAGGTCATAATCTTCCACACCTTTAACATTATTATATTTATTATAATAACCATATTTTTCGAAAATTTCTTTTTTATTTAATACCGTAGGATGTGCCAGGGGAGAGTATCGTTTGATTTGATTCATTACTTTTTCTTTATAATATCTCTTCATTATAGTATTTCCATTTTCATCTATATATTCAAGTCCTGTTCCTACCACATCAATGTCATGGTTTTCCCTGAAGATTTTTATCTGTTTCTCAAACCTTTCCGGCAGAGATTCGTCATCTGCATCCTGCCTGGCAATATATTTTCCGCGTGATAGATTTATTCCTTTATTTAAACTGGCTCCTATACCTTTATTACAGACGTTTATATGTAATTTTATACGACTGTCCTGAGTGGCATATTTTTTAATTAATGTTATAGCTTCTTTATTATCCGGATTATCAATTACGATAATAAATTCAAAATTCCGGAAGCTCTGATTTAGAATGGATTCTATGGATCTTTTCAGTATATGTTCTTTTTCTTTGTAGATAGACATTATCACAGAAATTTCATACATATGTTAATAATTTGTTAACCTCTGTAAATCTTAGAAACAGGTATAATCATTTCATACTTATTCATTTGTATTTTTATTATCATAAGTTTCATCTATTTTATTCTCCAGCAAGGCAATTTTTTGAACAAGATTTTTGATGTCTGTTTTATGTCTAGATATTACAGTAGAATATTGAATGCAGAGTAATAATAAGAATATAATTGTTATAAATATACAGAGAAAGGCCGGGGTTTTTATCTCTAAAATATTACAGATTTTAATTAAAATATCCAGTTTTATTATTACTATTAGCATTGATAAGGTTAGTAAAAACCATATCCACGAATACTCTTCCTTTAATTGTTTCGTTCTGATAAAATATATAACTGTTACAAATACCAGAAATATTATCAGTAAAATAAATGTTTTTTGTACCGCAGGCATAATCTTCATTAATCCTTTACGTTTTCCTGGTTAATAATTCGATAAAAATTGAAAGAAACATCTTGAATATGTAATATCCAATAGAAAAAAATTTTTCATGCATAGAAAATCCATTTTTTCTGTCACTCATATGGACCGGGATTTCCATAATGTTAAAGTTCTTCTTATGTGCTTTTATGATAACGTCTGCATCTGGAAAATCATGGGGAAATGAATCTGTAACATAATATTTCATTACTTTTTCATTTAAAGCCTGATAACCACTTGTAGGATCAGTTATTTTTTGTTTTATTATAAAAGATGTTAAAAAAGAAAATATATTAATTCCAATGTTCCTTACAAATGGAATTTTATAATCACATTTACCAAGAAACCTGCTACCTATTACAAGATCAGCTTTATTTTCTATAACAGGAGCTAACAGTTCCGGAATATTTTCAGGATTATGCTGTCCGTCAGCATCTAGTTGAACCACGTATTTATATCCTCTTGATAATGCATATTTGTATCCACTTTGAATGGCAGCGCCATAGCGGAGATTGATTGAATGAGATACAATTATAGCTCCAGCTTTTTGTGCTATATATACAGTGTTATCTGAAGAACAATCATCTACTACCAGAACTTTATAACCCATTTTAATTATATGTTCTATTATGAATGAAATATTTTTTTCTTCATTATAAGCAGGAATAATTACAAGTATATCATTGTTTCCGTTATTGACTTCCATAAATATTTACTTTCTTTAACATAAATTTAAGGAAAAATACATATCACTCTGGTGAAATATTAAAAATTATTTTTTGTTCGGAACTGTAATATAATGGCTGGTTTTTTATTAATATTTTTATAGAAAGACTATGCTGTCCCTTTATGAGCGCGGATCCAGGAATAACACATTCGAATCCGGAATATTGATATAATGGATTATTAAAAGCCTTTGCAACATCAGGTCTATTCAGTCCATAAGAAGCAGGGAATAATCTGCCGTCAATATCTATATATACTCCTCGTGCAATATTTTTCATATAACCATCTACTGCCCAGCCCGTAACAATAATACTATCTCCATGCAGTTGTAAAGGCTGTTTTCCCTGAGTTACAGAAAGGCCGTTTAATGTATCTATTACAAAATCAGTTGAAGTATGTAAAAGTATAAGTCCTGCCAGATCAGGCATTATATTAAAAATTACTTTTTTCTCTGTGTTATAATATGCTTTTCTGTCTTTTGTTAATATCTTTATAGAAAGAGTATGTTGTTCCTCTATGAGATTGGAAACAGGAATTATAGATTCAAACCCTGAATACTGGTATGATGAATTATTAAAAGCCTTTGCAACATCAGGTCTATTCAGTCCATAAGAAGCAGGGAATAATCTGCCGTCAATATCTATATATACTCCTCGTGCAATATTTTTCATATAACCATCTACTGCCCAGCCCGTAACAATAATACTATCTCCATGCAGTTGTAAAGGCTGTTTTCCCTGAGTTACAGAAAGGCCGTTTAATGTATCTATTACAAAATCAGTTGAAGTATGTAAAAGTATAAGTCCTGCCAGATCAGGCATTATATTAAAAATTACTTTTTTCTCTGTGTTATAATATGCTTTTCTGTCTTTTGTTAATATCTTTATAGAAAGAGTATGTTGTCCCTCTATGAGATTGGAAACAGGAATTACACATTCAAACCCTGAATACTGGTATGATGAATTACTAAAAGCCTTTGCAACATCAGGTCTATTCAGTCCATAAGAAGCAGGAAACAGCCTGCCGTCAATATCTATATAAACTCCTCCTGCATCAGTTTTTCTATTACCATCTACCGCCCATCCTGTAACAGTAATACTGTCTCCATGCAGATTTAACGTCTGTCTTTGCTGCTTGATTATGAGATTATTTATTATATCTATTGAAAAAATAATTCTGGATGATGGACATTTAATAGATAAAAGATCAGATAAATCCGGATAGATTATATCTCTGTAATAATATCTATTTATAAGCACATTAACTGTAATAATTAATATAACTATAGAATATAAAACTGGTACAAAGGGTTTATATTTTTTTATCATGATAAAATAACAAAAAGAAAAGAGGGCCTGATGGAATAAAATATCGACCCTGACATCCGAGAATTATATTTCCACCTGCCGGTGTCCAGGTCAGGTAGAATATAGTAAGAATTCCAAGCAGATTTACCATTGATATTGCAGTCATTATAAGTTTATCTTTTAAAAGAATTTTTATATCTTTATTATTATCCATAAGAGAAACTAAAATTAATATGATAAAATAGGAATATATAAGTAAATCCGGTAAAGGTGTATCAAGCCACCCCAGATTACCGATGAAACTACTTAAATAGAAAAATCTGTTTGTAATTAATGTATGAAGAACTACCTGACAATATATTGATGGATGGGCACATATGAAAGACAATTGTTTGCTAAAGGATATATAATCCTTTAATGCATAACATGTAACACCTTCAGGATAATTTCTTACATAATATGACCACAGTGTTATGGTTATTATACTCGATAATATTAATAGAAAAAATATAAAGAAAAATTTCTTTTTACTGCCAATTTTTTCTAAAGGTATCAGTAAAAATAAAAAGATAATAAAGAACAGACACCCCTGTTTACAAAGGGACATTAATATTGATAACAGGAACAAAATTAATAAATCAATATTTCTTATATGTTTTGTTTTATCAAAAGCATATTGAAGTACCAGTGCAATAAACAGAAATGACAACCCGTTTGTCATACAATCTGCAGAAAGAGATGCAGCCAGAAATAAGGACATTGGAGATAAGGCCAGTAAAAATATGACCCATTTGAAAACAGGTGTTATTTTTATAGCTAAATATATAAGAAAACTCCATGCCAGTAAATTAAATAATCTTCCTCCATACATAAGTATTAATGGGGAAGCATTAAATAATTTTCCTGCAAAAATGGCTATTGCCTGAGGCATATAAGGAACGGGAGAATATTTTGCTCCCGGTAAAAATGTTTGCTTTCTATTGTCTGGCTCAAGTTTTATATCCAGAAGAGAAAGAATATTTTTAATCTGTAATTTTTCCTGCCTGTGTTCCGGTGAAACGAAAGAATAGATCCTGGATACAGTAAGTTCCAGTGATGCCGGTATGGGACTGGTACCACTGTTAAATTCAGAAACCTGAAAAGCACGATAAAAATGATTGGGTTCATCAGGAGCATGAAAAGGAGGAGTTACAAATAAAAAGATTATACCGAAGAATAAACTTATAAAAAGAAAAGATTTATGAGGGGAAAAATAAAATAATAGATTTATTTTTTTTAGCATTTCAATCAATTTACATTACAGGCAAAATATATCTTTCTAATTTTCTATTTTTTTCTGGAAAATCCTCCTGAATATTTTCGGTGCAGTTTATTATGCCGTCAAATAATATTTTTAGAATTTTTTCTTTGTTGTTCATGTGTTCTAGAAAATTACTCATAAACACATTCCTACAGATTACATATATAATATCTATCTTCTAATTTTTGTATCCATCATACTTACAATAAATGAATTCATTAAGGTCATGATAGAAAAAAACAGGACATCAGCACTGATTATAAACATACGTTTTTCCCAAAAAGTGGCCTGTCCATTTTTTATCCAGTTAATACCAAGATAACCTCCAATTAATAGTCCTGTTATAAAAAAAATTACAGCCAGTAGAAGATGTCTTTCAAGGTTAAAATCCTTTCTTTCAGTTCCAGGAAAATATCCTGCAAAACTTACAAAATACTTCTCGAAAATTTCGAGCCATAGTATTTGATACCCTGACAATAGAAAAAGAGAAGAAAGAAACATGAAATGATAATCAAAAGTAATATTTCCTATTTTCCATACTCCATGTGTGAGAATAATAATTGAAGCCAGACCGGATATAAGTAGAAACATACCGGGTATTCTATAAAGGTATTTCGGGGCAAATATCATGATATATTTCAGATGTCTCCACCCGTCGTGCCAGGTTCTTAAATGAGGAGGCCTTCCCCTTGTATCCCTATAAAGGCTACAGGGAATTTCACAGACATTCATTTTTAATATACCGGCTTTAATCAACATTTCAGATGCAAATTCCATTCCTCCGCTTACAAGATTCATACTTTCAAAAGCTTCTTTTGTAAAAGCTCTCATTCCACAGTTACAATCGGATATTTTGATTTTGAAAAATCTCCTTATAAGATAGGTTAATACCGGTGTCCCAAGATATCTATGGAGATATGGCATGGCACCTTTTTCTATATTACCAGTAATACGGCTGCCCATAACAAGATCAATATTTCCCTCTCGCAACTTTTCTATAAATAGAACACTCTCACGAAAATTATATGTTCCATCTGCATCACCCATGACAATATATTTACCATGTGATAGTTTTATACCGTAAATGAGGGCATTCCCGTATCCTTTTAGCGTTGTATGGACAACCCTGGCACCGGCTTCTATTGCAAGTTTCGTAGAATTATCTGTAGAACCATTATCTGAAATTACTATTTCACATTCTGTATTTAATTTCTTTATAGCTTCTTTTGCCATATTTATTGCTTTTTCAATAGTTTTCTCTTCATTAAGACATGGTATAACAAAAGAAACTTCAATTTCTGGCATATTCAGTCTCCTTTTCTTATTAGAATCTGATCTATCCATAAAGGATTATCAGATTTAATAGTTATAGATTTTATACTTTCACTGTTCCATAACCATTGACTGCTTATTCGTATCAGATAATTTTCAACTTTTTTTGAAGGTATAATATCAAAAGTAAAAGAACTTTTAATATTATTACCGTATGTAATGGTGGCTCTTACATAAGAGTCAGATTTTAATCTAAGATGAAGGTAGTTGCCTGTTGATTTATCTATCCGGGAAGGAAAATTTATTTCCATAACTTCATTCGTTCCAAGAAATTTATTTATTTCTTTTTCCCATAAAATTTTTGTTTCATCTGATGCCTTTTTCGTATCATAATTCCCCCATATATAAGGCAATTTCATCAGATTGAAATGTTGAACCGTATTATTAAGAGCTATTAAATTATTATCCTTTTGTATAAGTTCAATACCTTCTATCTTAAATTCTGAATTATATGGAGGATCAAACCTTATATCACAGAGTTTGTTTTTTTCTATTGATAGTAACACAGGAACTTCAACTGAATTTTCATTATCTGTAGCTATTACTTTTACTTTAATACTGTCCTCTTCGTTAAATGGTATGTTATTTAAGGAATAAAAAACTTGTAAATCTCCCTCTCTTGAACTTCTATATTTTATTTTTAAAGACCAGTATTTATTAGTATCTAAATAGTTTAAACCTTCCAGATGAATAAAATTATAAATATAAGGGTCATAATTTCCACAGATGAGGGAAAATTTATTCTCTTTATAATTTGCTTTTACTATGTCATTTAATTTCGTATTATCATTATTTTTTAATGTTAATGATATGGAATTTTCATGCCTATCTATAGATTTATTAAAATTATTTGCAACCCATATATCATATGTATGAATAGTACCCAGAGGTTTATAATTTTTATATATAAATTCTGCAATTCTGTAACATCTTACAGAATTTGGTATATCATCTACCTCATCCCCCCACCATTCAGAATCTCTGAATATAACAAAAGGGAGTTCATTTTTCTCATAAAGTCCTTTCAGATCTTTAAGGCATATAATCTGACTTTTATCAGAACCATAAACAGGAGTTCCGCTTAAATTAAAATAGGGCAGCTTTCTTTCAGTAAAAACATAGAGGAAATGAGCCATTATAAATTCATAAAAGGTCTGATTTTTGTCCATATACTTATTAAAAAAATTCTTTAATTCTCTGTACTGTGATGTATTATTAATAACTATTCTGCTTTCTTTTTTATGCCATTTTCTATATTCAAAAATTTTACCTTCTTTTATAAGTGTGCTATAACATGGAAATATGGATATATAGACTAAATAAAGGCCTAAGAATATTAATTCAGGAGAGAATTTTTTAGCTCTGTTAAACATCAGAGGTAAAGTGAAAATAAGTAATACAAAATAATACGGGTTATACATTTCAATAAGTCCGTGGCGGGCAAATCCTCTGAGAAGCAAAATAAGTGAACATATAGACATAAATAATAATATATACATATTGCTCTTTAATGTATCTCTCTTTAACATTTTTATTACAGTAAAAGCTATATAGAACAGGGATATAGAAGGAAGAATAAAATATTGAAAAACCGCCAGGGCATTGTAATCTTTTATAATATTTACATGTCCAAAATTGGCACTATCAGCTTTCATGTAATTAATAATAAGAGTAAAAGTATCCAGAACTGATTTACCTCTCATAACAAGTAATATTAAGTATAATATAAAAGAGCTTCCCATGACAATAAACAACGATAGAACAGTATTTTTCCATTTTACTTCTTTATTAAGTGAGTGATATAACAAAAGAATAACTATGGAAGACGGCAATACTCCAGCCCCGAAAGCCGGGGTCCATAAACCTGTAAAAAGAATTACACACCAGAACAGATTGAACCTGAAAAAAGTCGGTTTTTTTAGTAACCAGTACATGGCAATAAAAGGAATAAGACTGAAATAATAACCTGAATAAAAATAAGTTCCTACAGGTAATAAACCTATTACCAGTAAACTGAATAAAGGATTATATAACCTTTTGAACAGGAAATATAAAAAGATTATGCCTGAAGTATTATAAAGCCAGTTGCCAAATCCTACATTGGAATTCCATAATAGAACTTCAATACCTCTGTAGCCATTTATTAAAGAATAGATTATTTGAAAAAACATATCAGACAATCCGTGGGCAGGCAATATGTCTACAAATGGTATTTTATTAAATTGAAATAACTGCTGAGTTGAAATTACTCTTTCGCTTGTATGATGAAGATCAAATATATCATTGAAGATAAGACTGTGAGTATGGTAATAAAATACAGATAGAGTAGCCAGTAAAACAGGAAAATAAATATTTCCTATAATATATGACGAGGTGGGAACACGCTTTTTCTTTATACATTTAATAAAGATTACTGAGGAAAGAATAAGAAGGATAAAAATTATAATAGCTGATATAAATCTGGGGGATCGATCTGTTAGATTCGAAATAGTAAATTGTAGTTCATTTGACATAGGAATTGATACTGGTATGAATATAAAAGGTACCAGAGAAAATATTATTATTCTATCGAATAATACTTTATTTAAAAAGTCTTTTCTTATAATATGATACATTATAAATAAAATTATAAGAATAAGACTATACCATAGAAAATACCAGGAGGTTAAGATAAAATCTATACGGAAAAAAACCGATATTATAAAAAATATGACAGGAGGGATAAAAAGAAATGCTATTATAATGTTATAGCCTGGAAATAATTTTAGACTTTGATATTTAATATAAGAGATAGTTTTGAAGATAATTACAGAAAAAGATATAAAGATAAGAAAATATAACAATACTGTTATATGGGAAAATAATTTTTCTTTTGATAGTATATATAAATATATTGTAACTACATTAACACATGAAAGAAAAAGTAGTGTTTTTTTTTCAACTTTAGTATAAAATTCTTTTATTTGTTTCTTTAATATATTATTAAGAAAGTTAATAAAAAAAAGAGTAATAAAAAAAGAAATAAGAAAGCATAAGATCAGTTTAATATAAATAAGAGAACGTTTGGATGGATCAATGCCATTTATAATTGCCACCCCTATAGATCTATCAGGAAAGCCGGTAAGTACTGTATCTGAATATTTAAATGTTATAATTGAAATACACAGGGCTAACATAATACTCATAACTATATTTAATAGATCAGGTTTTATGAAAATTTTGTCATTTTTTAACATATATCTTCTACTGCCACTAAACAAAATGCTTTAAAGATTTTCTTACAAACTTATGTAAATCTCTATTTCTTACTTGCCATTATTTAAGCATATCGTACAAATCTACCTTTAATAGCAAGTAAATACCACTTTATGTATTTCGGTAGCCATTTCCATAATTTGAAATTTGATGTACCTGACGTTCTATCTTTCCATATAGAAGGAACTTCTGTAATTTTATATCCTTTTAAATATGCTTTCACTAGAATTTCAAGCCCTATTTCAAATCCTCCTGTACTTTCTATTTTTGTATTTTTAACTATACTTTTTCGATACATTTTAAAGCTATTTGATATATCATGAGTAGGTATACCTGTTAGGATATGAAGTGATAAACCTGCAATATGAGATAGAGTTTTCTTTAATAATGGCCCTCCTATTTGTTTCCCGCCTTTCATATATCTAGAGCCACAGACTATATCATAGCCTTCTTTCATTTTTTTGCACATTTCATTGACTGCGCACAGGTCATCAGATAAATCTCCCATTACTACCAGTATCATTTCATCTTCTGCAGTGTCGAATCCTTTTTTTATGGCATTTAATACACCTTTTCCATAGTCATTTTTCAGAAGAAGGATATTGTCTTTTTTCTTTTCATTTATATAGTTTTTTACGACAGGCAAAGTATTATCTTCATCAAAATCATAAACTATAAAAATGCGATTTTCTGTTTTTATCTTTGAGTTTATTTCATCCAGAGTAGGTGAAATATTTTCTCCTTCATTATAAACAGGTATAATAATATCCAGCATAATTAAATCCCACCTGTTTTAACCTGATGTTTTATCCAGGGAATTATTTCGTCCAGAGAAGTATCAAGATCTGTTTTTGCTTCAAATCCCAGAATATTTTTTGCCTTGCTTACATCAGGCACTCTTTTCTGCACATCATATTTAAAAGGTGTATCACCTATATATTTAAAAGGCTCATCTCCTTTTATCTTTTTCCATATTGCTTCTGCAAGTTCTGTAACACTGGTTGAAGCAGAAGTAGAAAGATTAAAATCTTCATTTAAAGCTTTATTGCTTTCTATACATAAACGTATACCTGTGGCGAGATCTCCACCATAGGTATAATGTCGTATCTGATTACCACTCCCGAGTATATGAAGAGGATTCTGTCCCTTCAGAATTTTCTGAATCAGATCTGGTACAACATGGCTCATTGCAAGAGTTATATTGCCTGATTTTACTTCTTTATCACAGATGGCTCTTTTTTCTCCATTACCTATACAATTAAAAGGTCTCACAATAGTAAAGGGAAGTTTATACTGTTCCCATGCGCCTTTTGCAAAATATTCAGTAGCCAGTTTCTGGAAACCATAGGTAGATAAAGGAGGAGGGCATTGAAACTGATGTCCTTCTTTTGTGGGGAACTCTGTACCACTTTCAAAAACCATTGATGAAGAAACTACTATTATTTTTTTTAATTTAGCCTTTTTAAAAGCGTATATAGCAGCATCAAATGAAGATGCTGTGATACGTTCATTTTCTGCAAGTAAGTCATAGGCAAATTCATGGAAATAGGTAATACCCCCTATCATAGCAGCTCCTGCCAGGAAATACTCACAATCTTTGAGAAGATCTTTTAGTAAATCTGTATCTTTGGCATCACCTTTTACAAACCTGTATTGACTGTGTGTATCATAACTTTTCTCCACATCTCCATATTTTGAAAGATTATCTAACCCTACAACTTCCCAGCCGTGATTTAACAGATCTTCAATCAGATATCCTGCTATAAAACCTTTCGCCCCTGTTACAAGTATTTTCACCGGCCCTACCTCCTAAAATTTATTTTTAATATTCTCTATATGTCCCCATATATCCAGTACTAATTTATCCTTTACATCTATATTTTTATATCTTTTATGGGGAACACCGACTATAATAATATCACTTTTTGAAACTAATTCTTCTTCTAAAATCAAATCTTCATCTTTTACATATGGATCGGAAGTAAAAACATCCTTTGCCTCTATTTCCAGGATTTTTTTTAGTTTATATGATAAGGATTCTCTGCTGTCATCAATATCTGCTTTAAATGCCATACCGAGTATACCAGCATTTTTTTCCTGAAGATTAAATTTTTTCTTTAATTGTTCTACGAGAAAGTTAGGTAATCCTTCATTTATAAGCATTGCACTGTGTCCGAGAAAAAATTTATTGTTTGTAAATGCAGAAATTTGCATGGTGTCTTTAAATAAACAGGGGCCTGCTGCAAGGCCGGGTCTTGGGAAACTTTTTAATCTGGGATAATTGTGTGTCATTCCATGATAAACCCTGTCAAAATCAACACCATATTCCTTGCAAATCATATAAAATTGATTGGAAATAGCAAAATGAATATAACGATAGGAGTTTGTTAAAAGTTTTGTAATTTCTGCCTCTATAGGATTTAAAACTATAACATCATCAGTGAGTAGGTTAAAAAGACTACTCACTTTATTTACTGCTTCTTTGGTAAAACCTGATACAATTTGTGGCAGGTTTTGCAGTTCTTCCCGTGATTTCCCTTCGGCAATTCTTTCAGGACAGAAACAGACTTCAATATCTGAAATATGTTTTTTCAGGAGATTTCTTATTTTTTCAGTAGTGCCGGGATAGATTGTGCTTCTGAGCACGATAATTTGATCCTCTTTCAGATAGGGGAGAATATTTTCAAAGAACTTCTTCATTAAACGAAATTTAGGGTTCAAATGCTCATCTACAGGTGTGCCTATAACAACTACTATAATCTCACTTTCACTTATACTTTCCGGCCTGTCTGTTGTGAAGAGATTATTATTAATTACCTTTTCTAAAATTCCTTCACAACCTTCTTCCATAAATGGCATTCTGCCTTTTTTTATAATCTCCAGTGTTTCATAATTTGTATCATAAATTATGACTTTTTTCCCTTTCTCGGCAAAAGCAATGGAAAGAGGTAGTCCTACATGACCTCCCCCCCCAATGACGCATATGTCGAATTGATTCATAAAATACATACCTTTCTACTTGTCAGTTTTTTTATATAAAATTGGCTGAGATACTCCAATCCACTGTCCCCATCCATCTCCATTATCTTCTACAATTATTTTTATATTCTTATCTGAGTAATCTGTCAGATCTAAATACCATCTGTACCATATATGTTCGATGCATGACTTATTGTTATAGTATATATCAATTTTATCATCATTATTTATATCTATACCTGATATTTGACATTTTTTGTCAGGACCGTACATTATATACATTACTATATATGAAGGAGCAGATATTTTAAAGGATTTTGATTTTATCTGGCCAGTATCTCTGTCAGAATCTGCTCTGGAACAAAGAATATATTCTACAAAGGTATCTTCTGGCGTTGTACCTGGCCATACGTTATCTGTCCATTTTCCATATTTATTGAGTTCTATTTTTTCTATTATACTATCTTTTATACTATTTTCTTTTTTTTGTATAAATGTATATTCAGGATATTCATTCTCCAGAAAATCTCTATTAAATATTGACATATTATTCTTTTTTAAAAAAGCTGCTCTTTGTTTTAATATTTCTGATGAAGGGTATAATTTTTCCATATCTTCTTTTTTTGCTTTTCCATAGTTTAAAAGAGATGGAATCGTTGCTTCCAGATAATTTTTTTTATTTTTACCTGTATAAAATCCCATTGTATAAGAATAAGGTATACTTATTAATATAAGAAATATTAATAAAATAAGTAATGATTTTATTAATATGTGTTTTTTCTGCATGTTTAAATCGATCAGTATTAAATATAAAGATATAAAGAGAATAATAGAAAAAGTTATATATCTGGAGGACATAGACTGCTCTATTCCCAATCCACATCGTCCAATAGAAATAGATATTACTGTAAGCAATGAAAATATCAGTCCTCCTATCCAGAACGAATTATCTTTTAATCTTTTATTCTTATAAAGATAGTATAAAGTTTTTAATAATATGAAAAAAAATAGGGTTCCTCCAAGAAAAGCATTGTTTTTATACCAGAATAAGGCCGTACCTATACAGGTAAAGAGATATTTTGAAAAAAATATCGGATTATATAGAAAAATAAACATATCAGGATGGTGACACGGTTTATGGTAATTTATAAAATATATAATCCACGTTATTATCCCTGTTATACTCCAGGTAAGAGTATAGACAATTTTATCTTTTTTCTTAAATTGAGAAATCACAATTTGTATCATTCCTGATGGCCATATAAATAAACCCATAATAGATGAAAAAGACGTAATTATCCCACTGGTAAGTGAAGAGATAAAGTAAATATATTTGAATTTTTTTAATTCTGTTTTTGATAAAAGAAAAATAAAATAAATTGTAATTAAACTCATTGTCTGTACCATTACAAATCCTATCTGAAAACCCCATAGCATATTCTCATACTGTTTTAATGTGAATATAAGAAATGGAACCGGTATAAACCAGTAAGGAATTGATTTTATATTTATGTTAAACGATTTTTTTATTACCAGAAAACATATAATCAGGCTTATCAACAAGAGAAATTCTATAAAATACATTTCGCTTTTATTATTATATCCGGTTAAAAAGGCAATAATAAGCATGATTATTCGTGGAAAAAATATTCTGTGTTCATTATGCTGACTGAATAAATCCTGAAAGGTCAGATTTCCTGTATTTATTTTTTCAAATAAACTAACTAATTCCCATTGATCCCAGAAAGGAATATTGACACCAAAAAGATAAACATAAAGGAAACCTGTAGAGACAGGTGAAATACATAGAATTGATATTACTATGTGATTTTTAATTAATGAAGATGGTGATATATAGTTTATTATTATACGTCTGTATTTTTTTATAAAACCGTTGATTTTATTAGCTTTAGCTTTTACGCTGGAAACTAGCAATGTTGAGACTTTTGTAAAATTTGTTAATAGACTAAATAAAATTAAGAAGGATATATAAAGACAAATCTTAATAATAATAATTTTTTTTATAACTACGTTATAGAGATTATCTTTTAATACAAAATAAGGGTCATTATCAGATGCAATAATATATACGTTGCCGTCTTTTTCATTAAAGTTACTGATATGATTTAGAGGTTTAAAATGTTTTGAAAAATTTTCCGATTTCCATTTTAATAAAGTTAAATTAAATCCTAATCTATAAAAATTATGATTAACTTTTATAGATTTTATAATTATATTTCCTTTATGGCTTCCCGGATCAAACCTTATTGATTTTATTTGTTTTTCTGGCAGAGGAAAATTTATTACTTCTAAGGTATTGTTGTTCTTTCTGACTTCAGTTCTTATTGAGTCTGTTTCGTTAAAGCCATTTCCTGTATCATAATATAACTGATAAGTATCATCATTTTCTGGAGATACTACTTCCATAACTATAGAATTAGGTTGAAGATTTATTCTATTTATTAAAATAAAAGCGATTACGATAAAGATTATAATTAATGGCCATTTAGGTTTTGAGTTTTTTTTCATAATATTTAATTAGATTTTAAAGAAAAATCTTCTTTGTCCAGTCTGAGATTAGGATTATAGTAAGGATCTCCTTCTTCAAGTATATCCTTCCATTTTCTCCGGAATAGCTCTATTTCTCTTTTCTCTCTTTCTTTTTTTTCACACGTATCTTCTGTACCTCTTGTCTTTAATTCATGATGATATAATTCCGCATAGGGCGTCCATACAATAAGATATCCTTTTTTTCTTATTTTCATACAAAAGTCTATGTCATTGAAGGATACTGCATAATCTTCGTCAAACCCATTCACTTCATTGAAGACTTCTTTCCTTATCATAAGACATGCCGCTGTAACGGCACTTACATTTTGAATTATTTTTAATCTCCCGAAATAGCCCGGACTGTCATGAGGAAAATTCCTGTGAGCATGGCCTGCCACTCCGTTAATGCCTATAATAACGCTTCCATGCTGTACAGAATTATCAGGGAAATATAATTTTGCTCCTACTGCTCCCACTTCTTTCCTCACAGCATGTTCAACCATAGATGTAAGCCATCCGGTATTGATCACTTCTGTATCATTGTTCAAAAATAGAATTACATCTCCTCTGGCATAGGGAACAGCAAAATTATTTATAGCCGAATAATTAAATATTCCTTTATTCCATTCAATAATCTTTATATATTCTGTTTTTTTTAATTCCTCGTAATAATTGAAAATATTCTCTTCAGAACTGCCGTTTTCAACTATAATTATTTCGAAATTTTTGTAATCAGATTTTTTTATTGAATTTATACATGTTCTGAGATCTTCTATGTGATCTTTGTTAGGTATTATGATAGATATAAGGTGATGTTTTTTAAGATTGAATTTTACTCTATAGGTTTCTGGCAATAACCCTTTCTGGACTTCTGCATTGAGTCCTGTTCTTTTTATATGATCGTCTATTATTTTTTTATTATGGTAATTGTCTGATATTCCCTCATTATCTAAATGTTTTATTTTAACTATATCCTCTTTTTTTTCCCATACATTATTCAGTAATTTTTCCAGTTTTAATATATTATTCTTCCAGGTAAATTTCTTTTTTACATAATCAGAACATGTTCTCCCACACCATTTGAGCAGTTCTCTGTCTTTATAAAGAGAAATAATATATTCAGTCATTTCGTTTATATTACTGAAGTGAAATGGACATACCTCCGGGTGTGCTGCAACGGAAAATGCCAGTGAAGGTACTCCCAGATACTGTGCTTCCACAACAGGAAGATTGAAACCTTCCCAGAGGCTTGGAGAAATAAATATATTACTTTGAGAAAGAATATCATATTTTACGTCTTCACTTACATTTTCAAGGACACGAAAATTTGACGAAAGTAATTTTTCTTTTACAGGTTCACCGTCAGGAGTAACATGACCTATAACAAGGAAATATATATCTTTTTCTGTAATTAGTTCAAGGGTTCTCCTTTTTATCTCTATAAGAAAATCGAAGCCTTTATAATAATTTTCGCCTGAACCTATACGTGATAGAGTTGTAATAAGAAAACTTTTCTCATCTATTCCCAGATTTTTTCTTATATCCATTTCTGCAGTGTTTTCTTCTCTGTGAATATGGTCTGCTCCATTGTAAATTACTATTGAGGATTTAATGTTAGAAGATTTTTTTATAAATTCCGAAATACTTATATGAATGTGAAATTCCATAAATGCAAGATATTTTTGCATATTAATTTTTTCTCTTTCTTTAATATCATCTCTGAAGAAACCCGGGAATGGTTCTCCATGATCAAAAGCTATTTTAATGACAGGGTAATCATTGAATTGAGCCACATGTTCATAGTATGGAGGGGTATGAACTATTACAGCATCAGGTTTTACTCTGTTAATCGTTTCTCGTACCATTGAATAATCCAGATTTATCTTACTTGCATTTTCTGATGTAATTTCATCATCTGTAGCTATATAAACCTCATTATTAACACTCAGACCCTCTATCTGTTTTTTTATAACCAGTCCTACTCCATAGCCTTTTTTAAAAAAACGGGTTAATATAAGTAGTTTCATCGTTAAATTCCTAACTGTTTAATAAAATGTGATTGATCTTTTTTCCCAGTATTGTTCCTTCCAGAAAAGACATCCACTTCCAGAGAAAGTACTCCCTGTCATCCCAGCTTTCGCTTCCTTTAGCTCTTGTACCGTTTTCAAGATGAATTATACCGTCTCTATTCAAAAAGAAGATTTCTTTGCCTTTACGCCTTAATTTCATACATAAATCTACATCCTGTGCTTCTTCTTTATAGTGTTCATCAAAGTTTCCGATATTTATAAAATCATCTCTTCTACAGAACATGAAAGCCCCTGTCACTGCAGGAATTTTTTCATATTCAACAGAAGGAAGTTTTAAAGGATCTCCTCCATGAAGTCTGTGATAGGGAAGACCTTTGTATTTACCTTCTTCCATGAAATAAATTCCTCCATGCTGAAGCCTTCCGTCACTATATAAAAGTTTTGTTCCCACTGCTCCTGCAGTTTTTTCAGAAAGGAGTTTTTCTATTTTATATAAAAACTCTGTACCAGGCAAAATAATATCATTGTTGATTATGCCAGCTATCTCACCTTCAGAGTAATTATTTATCAGATAATTATAATTACTGCTGAAATTATAAGTCAGGTTTTTCACTATTTTTATTTTTGATCTTATGGTCTCATAATAGTCCAGAATTTTTTTATCTGTACTTCCTGTATCGCCGACTATTATTTCATAATATGTGCCGCAGTTTTTATTTATCAGGCTTTTGAGTAAGGGGATTAAATATTCAGGTCTGTTTTTATTCAGAATAATAAGGGAAAATTTGTAAAGAGATTTTTTGCCAGGAACTGTATACTCTTTTAATAAGATATTTTTTTTCATTTCTTTTATATTAACCGACCATCTGTACGTATATGGTTTCTTATGAAAGAGTACCTTCGGAATATGGACAATGTTTTGTGCCTTTTCTGTAGATTTAAATACTAAATCGTAAAAATCGCAGCCATGAAATGTTTCGAGAAGACAATCTATTTGATTTAGCAGTTCTTTTTTTACAGTAACACATGGGCCTATATAATTGGTACTTCTCAGGGTATCCGGGGAAAAATCAGGTTTGAAATAGGGAGCATATCTTTTCCCTTCTTCTGTTATCCTATCTTCATCTGAATAGATAAAGTCTGCATTACGATTTTCCTGAAGTATTTTTACCGTTTCATAAAGAGCAAAGAGAGAAGGAATGTATGCCGGAGATATGAAGGTTATAAATTCTCCTTCTGCTATAGAAAGAAATTGTTTAAATATCTCAGTTTCTGTATTTTTTACCATTAAGATTTTTATTCTTTTATCTTTTAATAATTCTGTGTTTTCTATATCATCTATCACGTATAATTCCATATTCAAATAGCTTTGATTTAGTATTGAATATATTATGTCTTTATTTAATATTAGAATACTTATTCTGGGTTCATAATTGAATTTTATATGTTTCTGTTTCTCCAGTTCACTTTCATCTGGCTCATTTTTTTCTATCCATTCTTCATAGGGATTTTTATTAACAGCAGGTGGGATAAATTCATTTTCTTTTGCCACTTTTTCGCATGGATTTTCATTGACAATCCCGGGTGCAAGTTCCCTGGTAATGGTAGAAACAGCCGTTTCCTTTTTTCTTCCTTTTTTGTCTGTTATAATAATTTTTATTGTATGAGTGCTTCCGAGATGGTATGTATTATTGTTTTTTTGCTTTAAGCAAAAACCTGAATATGTACTGTCTTTAATATCGGGAAATACCTTCCCCACATCTGTTCTCTCATTCCCATATACGGCAGTGCCAAGTAATTTTCCGTCAATAAGGATTTCTACTTTTTCTATACCTTCAGGCGATAGAGCCCAGCCAGATATATCTATAAATTCATGATATATATATGCTATATCACAGGACATATTTATAGGATTTAATTTCTTTTTAAGATTCTGTGGAAAATTTAATAAAGACCATACTAATTTTCTTCTGATAGAGTTTTTCGGCAGAAGAAAATCTCTTATTTTGTAATAGGTAAGTAAAAATTTCCACCCATGAGAGTTATAAATATTATTTAATAAATGTTCTTTTTTCAGTAATTCATCCATTCGAATTTTATGTGTTTCTAGGTTACAATGAGGTATTTTTTCTTCTTCTGGCTCCAGAAGATATAAGTAATTAAAAACTTTATTCCCCATACATATATATTCCAGATGAATAATAATCTCTGATATTTTAAATGAGTTATTCATATCTATTCCTATAAAAGGAGTTTCTGAAGTAAAGATAAAAATATTATTTCTGCGATAAAAAGCATTGTTTGATTTAATAAGGCATCTATCTGTTCTTTTATCTCCTGTAACAGCTATTATATTATTTATTCTGACAGCACACATGTCATTTAATGGTTCGAATTTCAACTCTTTTATATTATAAAAATCAGAAAGATCGAATTTTAATGTAATTTCATCGTTGCTTATTTTTTTTATTATTAATTTCTCTTCAGTAAAGCCTGAACCGTTATCAACCAATAACCTGGCAAAACAGTTAAGAGGTATATTGTAATGTGATGTAAAGATATTAAGAGATTTTTTATAAAAATCTTTTTCTTTATATTCCTTTAGATTATGTAAGTTATGTCTGAGGCCATGGGCAATATATGTTACATTCATGTCTGTTGCTTTACTGTCGCCATTATTGTCATAGTTTTTTATATATTCTGTTCTGATAAGGAGACAAAATCCTGCCGGTGAAACAAGCTCTATGAAATCATTATCACTGGTATTTACATCGTTTAGATATGAATATATTTCTACTGTGTTATATACTGAATTCTTATTCCTATCTATAAAACACTCGGTGTTCGGGATAACCATTGCTATGGACGGGTTTTTTTCTGCAATAACAACCATTTCTTCGATCCATTTCGGTATGACAGAAGTGTCAGAATTCAGGAGAATTTTATAATTACTCTGTCTGTATTTTATACCTGTGTAACAGGTATGTATAAATCCTTTATTTTCATTATGAGTAATAAGTGTTACCTTACCAGTCAGGTCAATTTTATCTATAAAAAAATTCAAAAGTTTTCTATGTACAGCAGAAGTAGCTACAACAATAACTGATGTATCATATAGATTAAAGTCCGTATTCATGAGAACATTTTTGATGGAGTTCACTGCTGATTCTGTAGCAAAATAAACGGGTATTATAATATCTAGTTTAATTTTCATAATCTATAATATTAATTTTAAAAAGATTTTTCTGGCAGGAGTAAAGTTTTGCTGCCAGGGATTTTGGTTTCTAAATTTAGAGTATAGTAATAAAACCTGTTCTATATTAATTATTATTATTCCTGACAGCTCCATTAAATCCTTTTTTAAAAGAGAAAAATACTCTGTATAATTATGGGTTTTTAATTAATTATAAAATATTCAAAAAAGCTCTTGAGATTTTTGAAATAATACCGATATAAATTATAGGGAATTAAAATAGCAATAAGGGGTGATATTTATTTAATAAACATATGCAGAAATTTTTATATTGAAAGGATTGATAAATGGCAATGAATAAAAATAAGAGAAATTTAATATTATATCTTTTGTTTGCAATGATGTTATTTGCGGCAGGTTAAAGTGGACCCAATTGTCAAGACACAAATTTAAAAATTTTAAGTTTATTTCCCTCCTCATGAATCAAATATGTCCAGTGTATTTCTGTTGTAATCATCGAACCAGGTCTCTTGATA
>DAIOEN010000118.1:0-22245 GCA_036746235.1 Vulcanimicrobiota bacterium
GCGTCTACTCCCTGTAAAACCCCGCTTTTAACAATAGCAATCATCCTTACTCACTCCTGTAAGGATGGATACAGGAAATGTTCAACATTCAAGTTTTTTTTCCTGCCTCCATCTCTATGATTAGCAAAACTTATGCCATGTACAGGAATAATATAAAATTAAAAGGTATAAAATGGAAGTAACAGAAGAGTAACAAATAGTGAATAGTGAAAAGTGAGTAGTGAAAAGTGAGTGGTAATAACGTATCCTCCATTACATAATTAAAGTGAAGAGTTAATCAAAATTGGGAGTCAAATTACCAATCCTCTTAATCCCAGAAATCCCCTCCAAATCCCTGTCTTCAATACTCTATAATTCCGTCATAACTTTTCTCTTCTTCCTCTTCATCTTCCTGTTCTATACCCAGTCTTTCTGCAAGGTAAGGACTGAAATCGGGAGCGTTCTCATCATTACTTTCTACAGGAGTATAATCTTCCTTTTCTTCTCTGGCTCTCATTATTTTTATATATAACCAGACGCTGATTATAAAAAGAACGAGTACAAGAAGACTGCCCATAATTTATTTCACCTGCCAGAAAAAACTTTTCTCATTAATAACAATTCTTCTAATTATATCACAGCAATCTACAAATAACCTTAGTACCGTAAATATGCACTGCCAAATAAAATTTATATAATTATTATATCACAATTATCTAAATTATATAATCTTTCGGGGTAGTCCTGCAGAAGTAATGGGAAATGCATTTCCAGGGAGGGATTTATTTTTCCGAAATTTCCTTCAAAAGCTCGGGCAAAAATCTTTGCAAAACCATAAATAAATCTTTCCTGCTGAACGGTTTACCTAAAAGGCCGTCACATCCTGCATCAATAATCTTCCCTTCATCTTCTTTCATAGTTGAAGCACTTATAGCAATTACAGGGATTTTCTTTAATAATTCATCTTTCTTTAAAATTCTTGTAGCTTCATAACCATCCATGGGAAACATTTTCATATCCATAAATATAATATCAGGTTTCCCTGTTCTTGCCAGATTAATGGCATTCTCTCCGTCTTCTGCTTCCAGTATCCTGATACCCGGATATTCAAGAAATCCTTTGATTAATTCCCTGTTGCTTTTGAGATCATCAACTACAAGTATGGAAAATTCTTTCGATACTATATTATGGAAAGAATTATCTTTATTAACTTCCGATAAATGTTTTCCTTCCCCTGTAAAGACATTTCTCAGTATCACATTAAAAATACTGCCTTTATCAACATGACTCTCAAGGGTAATTTCCCCTCCCATCATTTCTACCAGCTTCTTTGTTATGGAGAGCCCAAGACCTGTGCCTCCGTATTTAGATATATTCTGCCCGTCCTGTTGCCTGAAGGATTCAAAAATAATATTACGCTGATCCTCTCTTATTCCGGTTCCCGTATCTTCTACTGAAATAAAAAGATCAACAGTGCCATCTTTCTCTTCTTTTGAATCTGCTGAAATTTTAATGTAGCCATGTTCCGTAAATTTGACTGCATTACCTGTAAGGTTGAACAATATCTGACGTAATCTGCATTCATCAAGCAACAAAAAAGATGGTAAAGACTGACTGATTTCTATTTGAAAATCCAGACCTTTCTTGCTGATTTCATTGGAAAAAAGCTGCTTTATATCCTCAATTATTTCAGCAGGATTAACCGGCTCATACCTGAGTTCTAACTTACCTGCTTCTATTTTGGACAGATCCATTATATCATTAATCAAATTTAAAAGAGTTTTACCGGCAGAAATTATAGATTTCACATATTTTTTCGCCTGAAAACCTTCTACCTTTCCTTCAAGAAGTTCGGCAAAACCCAGAATAACATTCATAGGAGTTCTGATTTCATGACTCATATTTGCCAGAAATTCACTCTTAACCCTAGTCGCCTGTTCTGCCGCATCTTTTGCCAGCCTCAATTGTTCCGATTGTATTTTCTCTGTTATATCTTCAATAAAACCTTCATAAAAAAGTATTTTTTTATGTTCATTCAGAATAGCACAGGCATTTATAGAAAGATCTATTACAGTTCCATCTTTCCTTAAGGATTTACAATAATAATCTTTAATAATACCTTTTTCCTGAACTATCTTTCGAATCTTACTGAGATCTTTAACTTTTATAAAAGATTTTCTTCCTCTATGATTAAATATGTTCAATATTTCCTCTGATGAAGAATAACCAAGAATTCTAAGAAAAGAAGGATTAACAGTTAAAAGTCTGTTATCAGGCGAAATCTGAAATATACCTATTGTAGTATGTTCAAAAATTCCTCTGTATTTACTCTCCGATTCCTGCAAACTACTGTAAAGCCTTGCATTTTCAATAGCATTACCTGCCTGAGCCGCAAGGGCAAGCAAAAGATCTTTTTTCTTACTGTTAAAGGGAGCTTCTTTTATTCTGCTGTCGGTATAAAATACCCCTATTATCCTGTCTTTTACTTTTATAGGAACACACAGAACGCCTCTTATATCATGTATTTTCGTACTGGGACTGCTAATCGAAGGATCAAGTGCCGCATTGTCACTCATAATAATTTTTCCCGATTTAAATACTTTATCCGCCACAGTCATACTTATAGAAAAATCTTTCTTACTGATACTCTGCTTATCCATATTTCTGGCTACCATAATCTCAAGTTTATTATTATTATCGGCAAGCATTATAAACCCTCTCTCACCGTCAAACGTTTCTATCATCATATCAATTACCATATTCAGAGTGTGTTCTATATTAAGAGAAGAATTCAGAGTTATGGCAGTATTATAAAGTAAATCCAGATATTCCCTTAACTGGGGCCTGGTTTCAGAAAAATTATACACCTGATTCATCATAAAGCAACTCCTTAATTCAGTTAATTCTACTATCTGCCTGTTATGTTCATATATTTTATAAATATATCCAAAAATTTAAAGATATTCTAACATTTTTTTTTATATTGCTCAATCCCGGAAGACAAATCATCTGAAGATTAATAATATTCTGAAAAATCAGATAATTTTTTTGATTTTCAATAATATTTTGCCAGTATTAGATTGGCTAAATTTATATAATAGTTTTTACTCAAGGGAATAAAACACAGTATTCACATTTATTAAAACAGAGTAAAACCTTTTATTATTAAGAATGGAGATAGTATTCAAATACTATATTTTTCTAAAAAAAATTATAGAAAGGTAAAAAAAAATATATAAAGAATTATATTGAGTTAAAATAAAAATATTATCAATTCAATATTACACGTATAATTGCCCGGACGTGACAGGTAACGAAACATTAAAAATTTAACATGTATGAATCTAAAAAATATTGTAGAGAGAAAATACTATTATGTCTGTATATTGTGAGAATTGCAGTTATAAAAATAACAGTGGTGAAAGATTTTGCTTTAAATGCGGAAAAGATTTAATAGTTACCGCTAAAAATGGCGATTTAGTGACAGGCGTATTGCTTGATAAAAGATACGAAATAAAGAATATAATAAAAAAAGGCGGTATGGGAACAATATATCTGGCTATTGATCGGAGATTTCAGGACTCTCCATGCGTTGTAAAGGAAATGTTAAGTAAAGATAATGTTACAGAAGAAAATAAAAGACAGTATATGATTGAACAGTTCAAAAAAGAAGCAAAAATTCTTCATGATCTGAGACATTCAAATCTTCCTGTTGTGAAAGATTATTTTATTCAAAGCGGTCGATATTACCTTGTAATGGATTATATAGAAGGAGAGGATCTGAAAACAATATTACTTGCTTACGGAGATAAAGGAATAAAGGAAGAATTTGTAATAGATTGGACCAGGCAGATACTGGAGGTCTTTAATTATTTACATAATCAAAGACCTTCAATAATTTATCGCGATTTAAAACCTGAAAATTTAATGCTCCGTAAATCTGATCAGAGGATAATACTTATAGATTTTGGTATAGCCAGAACATTAAATCCTGATATAGATACCACTGTGACCGTTATAGGAACTCCACCATATTCCCCACCGGAAGTATTCAGAGGAAAGACGGAAGTAAGATCTGATATATATTCACTTGGAGCCACTATGCATGCATTACTTACAGGAAAAATTCCTGATGGTCCTTTTTCTTTTGACCCTCTGGATAATATTAAACCGGATATATCAAAAGAATTAACTCACATAGTGGAAAAAGCTCTGTCAATGCATATAGATAACCGTTATAGCACAGCACAGGAAATGCTTGACGCAATAGATAGATTAAGCTTAAAAAAAGCTTCAAGGTCATTTCTGGAAACAATAAAAGAGATATATATAAAAAAATCTACAGGAAAAAAAAGAAGTGGTTCCGTTTCAGATATATTTACAGATGGCGAAAAAGTATCTGATAGAACTATAAGAAAATCTAAACCAGTAAAAGGAGAAAAAAAACCTGTCAAAAAAATCGGAAAATACTTTGATATAATTAGGCCTCTTATTATTATAATTATTCTGTCAATCAGTGCCTATCTGTTAGTATTTCAGGATAGTAAAACTGATAAATTATATAAAAAAGCTGTTAAATTGAGTGGAGAAGGGAAATATGAGGAGGCAATATCTTTTTATGATAAAGCACTGGAGATTGAACCGGGATGGAAAAATGCATTAAATGGGAAAAGAGATGCCATGAACGCCATTGGAGATCTTCTTACGGTTCAGAAAAAATATGAGGACGCAATATCTTTTTATGATAAAACACTGGAAATTGAACCGGGATATGAAAAAGCTTTAAATGGGAAAAAGGAGATTATGAAAGCCAGAGGAGATCTGTTTATGAGTCAGAAAAAATATACAGAAGCTATTTACTTTTATAATAAAGCACTGAAACTTGACGGCAATGATATAAATCTCTGGAATTTAAAAGGAGATATATTATTTAAAGAAAAAAAATATGAAGAAGCAATTAAATGTTATGATAAAATCATAGGGTTTATTCCAGATTCATCAAAGGCCTGGTATAGTAAGGGAAAGGTTCTCGGAACAGCCGGAAAAATAGAAGAAGCAATCAAATGTTTTAATAAGAGTCTGGAACTGGATATAGATAATAAAGAAGCATGGAATGGTCTTGGCACAGTTTTATTTACACAGAAAAAATACAGAGAATCAATAGATTGTTATAACAGAGCATTAAACATAGATCCCTCTTTCGTCAAAGCCCTGGATAATAAAGGATTAAGCTTATATAATCAGGGCAAATATAGTGAATCCATTGAAAATTTTGATAAAGCACTTGGAATAGATCCTCTATTTGTAAAATCCTGGATAAATAAAGGGAATATTTTTTACAATCAAAAGAATTATGTAGAAGCTATAAAATGCTACGATAAAGTAATTGAGATAGAGCCTGGCAATAAAATTGCGCTTATAAACAGAGAAAATGCCAGAAAAATTCTTTTATTACAATAATAAATATTTCTCTTAATACGGTATTTTTCAGGGAGGAACTTAAATAAAATCTAACGAAATATAAAATTTAACAGATTAAAGATCCTGTCAGGGAAATATAATCTATACAAAACATAAATATATAAAAAGGATGGTTTCCATGGCTTTATATTGTAAAATGTGCGGACAGGAAAACAAGGAGGAAAACGAAGAATGTGAAAAATGTTTAAATCTATTACATGATGATTCCACAAACAATCCACTGCCACCTGATACTATTCTGGAACAACGTTATAAAATTATAAAATTGATAAAAACCGGTGGCATGGGAGCTATTTATAAAGTTATAGATATGAAATTAAATTGTAGCTGTGCACTTAAAGAACTGAGAATAAATTACGGAGAAGAAGATCATTTAAGTGCTGTAGAATGGTTTAAAAGAGAAGCAAATATTATGGCCAGAATCAATCATCCTCAGGTTCCAAGAGTATTTGACTATTTCTCCTGTAATGACCATCATTATCTGGCAATGACTTTTATAGAAGGCGATGAATTAGAGGCTATTTTAAAAAGAGAAGGCACTCCGGGACTACCGGAAGAAACAGTCGTTAACTGGGCAATACAGCTTCTTGACATACTTGAATATTTGCACAGTCAGGATCCTCCGATTGTATACAGAGATATTAAGCCAGGCAATATTATGATTGATAAAAACAATAAAATTACTTTAGTTGATTTCGGCCTTGCAAGAATGGTGCATCCTGAAAATAATTCAACAAAAACCTGTATAGGAACACCTGCTTTCGCGGCGGTAGAAATGTTCAAAGGTAAACCTGTACCAAAATCTGATATATATTCACTGGGCGCAAGTATGCATTATCTTCTGACTGGTATATATCCTTATCCGTTTTATTTTGAATCTATGAGAGACGCTAATCCCGATATATCTGAAGAATTAGACTCCATAGTTATGAGAGCTCTTGATAGAGGTATATTAAATCGTCCTGATGCCAGAGAAATGAGAGAAGAGCTTGAACAATTTTATAGTAAACATTTCCCTGAAAAAGAAAGAAAAAATCTGGAAAAGAACGAAACAATAGAACCAATAAAAAAAGAAAGGAAAAATATAGTAAAAAAAGTAGAAAGGTCTCCGGCAAAAAAGCCACAAAGAATAAACGTCTTATGTACATTGATTCTGTTATTTCTATCAATACTCATATCAGCATTTATGCTATTACCGGGCATTTTATCCAGAAAAGGTATAATGCTGAGCCAGAAAGGGAAATATAATGAAGCTCTTTCCTGTTTTAATAAAGCTCTGTTGATTAATCGTAATTACAAAACTGCTCTTACCGGTAAAAAAAATGTTTTTGAAGCCCTGGGGGATGAATGTCTCAAAAAAAATAAATATGATGAAGCCATGGTATATTATACTGAAGCTCTCAGGGTAATTCCAGACGGTTCAGACATCTGGTATAAAATGGCAAATATTCTGGTTTTTCAAAAAAAATACGATGAAGCACTTAAACTTTATGATAAATGTTTTACCGTTAAAGATAAATACGGCGATGCTCTTTTTAACAGTGGAATTATTCTTTATAAACAGGAAAAATATAAAGAAGCTTCTGAGTGTTTTGATAAATTCTGCCTCTTAGATAGTAAGACTATGAATTATTTCAATGCAAACAGTAAAGATAATAATGGATGGACTCCATTGCACATGGCTGTCAGAATGAATAATAAAAAACTTGCAGAATTCCTTATATCCATAAAGGCAGATATAAACTCAAAAGATAAAGAAGGGAAAATGCCTGAGTATTACGCAGATACAGAAGAAATGAAACAACTTTTCTCTGTAAATGCCAGTACAGAAGGCTATGAAGAAGAACTTAAAGGTGAAATAAAAAATTTTAAAGCAAAGGCGGAATCTCTGGCAGAAAATGGACAGTTTGAAGAAGCCTTAACGTATTATGATAAGATTTTAAAAGTCAGGCCGGAGCTGATCACTATATGGAACGCAAAGGGTGATATCTTATTTAAACAGGGAAAGTATAATGAATCGATAATATGCTATAACGAGATCATAAAACTCGCTCCGGAATCTGCTCTGGCCTGGTACAAAAAAGGTAAATCCCTTGGGGCAAAAGGAAAATTCACTGGAGCAGTAACATGTTTTAATAAAAGTCTTGCAATTAATGAAGAAAACATGGACGCATGGAATGGTCTGGGTACTGTCCTGTATATGCAGAAAAAATATAATGAGGCTATTCAATGTTATAACAGAGCTCTCGCTATAGATCCTTCATTTATAAAAGCACTTGATAACAAGGGATTAAGTTTATACAGTCAGGGCAAATATACAGAAGCTGTAGAATGTTTTGATATGGTATTAAAAGTAGATCCACTATATACAAAATCATGGGTTAATAAAGGCAATGTTCTTTACAACCAGAAAAAATATGAAGAAGCAATTAAATGTTATGACATAGCACTAAAAATAGAGCCTGATTATACCATTGCACGGTTTAATAAAGAAAGTGCCAGTAAATTACTGAAACATTAATTAACAAAGAGTTTTATTTCCCTATTTATCATTTGATACTGTTCCGGCTATAACTATATAAAACAATTTGCTCATTATAAAGAAGGTTTCTAAAAAGAAAGGCAGGTTTTATTTATGAAGATTATATCAATTTTTATAACAATAGCTTTTATTCTTACTTTTTCCTCCGGTGTTCACGCTGTTACAAAAGTAAACCTGGCAGTATTGAATTTTTATTCGGAAAATAACCGGTACGAAGGCACAGGAGTCGGATTTTCTGAAATACTCACAGAAAAACTCAATAAACTGTCAGATGTCAATGTTTTAGATAGAGAAAATCAAAGGCAGATGCTTTCAGTAATGGGAATAGATATTAATCAAAAAATCGAGCCTGATAAAATTCAATCTATAGGAAAAATTCTAAATGCGGATTATCTTCTTACAGGTAGCGTGAATGAGAAAAATGAAGATATATCAATAACATATCAAATATTTAATGTAACCAGAGGAACAGTTACAGGAGAAGAAACTATAACAGGGAAAAAAGAAAACCTGTTTAAAATGGAGGGAGATATTGCCTGTAATGTAGCCCCCCTCATAGGGTCACATATTTCAGAAACTACAAAAAAAGACATGTATTTTATGCAAACACAGAACATGTCCAGCTTTAAAACTTTTTCCCGGGGACTTACTTTATATGAAAACAGCAGAATAAATGAAGCTTATAGCTTTTTCCTGTCATCTGTTAAAAGTGATACAGGTTTTATTGAAGCTCATAAATATTTTGAATATTCTGCAAGAAAGACAGGGAAACTGGATGAATTTATTAAAACATATGAAAATATGCTTGTTTCTGACCCCAAAAATCCAATTCTATTAAATTATCTTGGAAATGCTTATTATGACAGAGCAAATCTTCTTAAATCGGAAAGTCTTTACAAAGAAGCAATTAAAAGTAATCCGGATTTCCCAAATCCTCATTGTAATCTCGGCATTGTTTATACTGTCAGTAGAAAATATAATGAAGCTCTAAAAGAGTTTGAAAATGCTCTGAAAAACTCTGATAAAAAAGATGCCATTTATTATAATATGGGTATATGCTATTTAAATATGAAGGATATGGAAAATGCTAAGAAATATTTCACCCTGGCTCTGGAAGAAAATCCGACAGAACCAGATTTTGTTCTCGCCAGATACTATCTCTTTGGCGTTAAAGTATATGTAGAGGTAAAAGAGAAACAGGTTCCGGAAGGAATTTTCGGTGAAATCTTTTTAAACAGAGTTCCTGTTTTCGAAATCCAGGACTCTGCCGGAGGAATGACCCCTGTAGAAAGAGCAAATTTTATAGGAAAAAGACTTCAGCTTCTTGTTAACGAGAATTTAAAACCCTATGAAATTGAAGTTGGAAAAATGAACAAAGAGATAGTCATAAAATCAGCAGAGGGAAAATTAATAATGACCATAACAAAAGATATGGCCAATAGAGATGGCTCTACTGTCGAAAAACTGGCACAGCATAAGACAGATATTCTTAAGGATATTTTAAGCACAGAAATAACAGTATCTTACTCAAAAGGCGGATTTGTATTACAACTGTTCACATATAAAATTGACAGGAATACTATAAAAGAAATAAACAGTAACAAATATTATAAAATTACCGGGAAAACAATAGAAACAATAAAAGGTAAGCTCGATAATGACAGGTTAAAAATCATTTATTCTCTTATGCATTTAAATATTCCGGAAGAAAAATTATCTGCCAGACTGTCTGAAAATAACTTCACAAAAGAAGAAATAGAAATGGTACTCAATAATTCCAGATATATCATAGATACAGAAAGACTTGCCTCTTTACTGGATAAAGAACTTTCCGCAAAAGATCTTGAAGAAGAACTAAAAAAGTTAAACTATAATCCCGAAGAAAGAGAAATTATTAAGAAATCCGCAATGAAACAGGACGGAGATGATAATAAAACAGGAACAGAGAAAAATATCAAGATTACCGGTGAAACTCTGGAAGGTCTGAAAGATAAAGTAAATACAGATGAATTAAAAGTATTTGTAAATAAAGAAGTATCTGTAAAAGATCTCCAGAAAAATTTAAAAGCTTCTAATCTGAAGGCAGAAGAAATTGAAACAACATTGAACTTCATGATGGAAAAGGAAATGACAGGTACATCACCTGAAGCAAATTATCTTCATATAGGAGACAGGTATTACAGTGAAGGCAGAATTAAAGAAGCACTGGAGGAATATAATAAAGCCCTGAAAATCAATCCGAATTTTCCTCCTGCCAATCTCTGTCTCGGAGTAATATCATGTGAGAAAAAAGATTACCAGAAAGCAGCACTTTTTCTGGATAAGGCTATTAAAAATAATCCTGATTATTTCGATGCCTATCTGTGGATGGGTAAAGTATGTCTGGCACAGGATAAAAAAGGAGAAGCAAAAAATTTCTTTAAAAAAGCGCTGGAATTAAAACCCGGTAATACTGAAGTTCAGGGATATATGCTTCAGTAAGGAATGGAAATTAATTAACAGTTATATCGACTATTATAGCCGTTAAAGGATGTGATATTTTGAAGCACAACGGATATATTTATCCGGCAATAGTATTATTTTTATATTGTGCCATCAATTGTACAACAGGCTATTCTTCTGAAGACTTAACAGGCTCTATAAATAATAAACCTTCTTCTTTCTTTATAGAAATCTGCCGTGATAACAGTAAGAGTTTGTTAAAAGAAGGAGAAGAAATAACTTTTTATCTTGCAGCCAGCAAAGAGTGTAATGTAATTATGTTATGGATGACAGCCGGCGGAGATATTATAGTCCTGCTTCCTAACAAATCCCATAAAGACTTTTATATTTCAAAGGGATTTAAATATGAAATACCGGGATTTAATATGGAAAAGATAAAAATAAAAGGCCCTGAAGGTATTCACAGAATAAAAGCTATTGGAACTACAAAAAATGACTTTTTTAAAACTTTTCCTGAATTAAAAACATATGACGGGCTTACAGTCATAAAATCATCTCAAAAATTTTTACAGGCTATGTCAGATGGTCTGAAAAAAATGGCTGCCGATGAATGGACAACGGCAGAATTAGAATTCTATGTTGAAGAAAATAATGACAGGCCACTTGCGGCAGAGACACCATATGTGCCTTCTGATATTGAAGCTTTACTGGATTACAAAAATAGTACCGAATTTTACACACAGGGTACTGCTTATTATAATGCAAAAAAATATGATGACGCTATCAGTCAATTTAAAAAAGTCATAGAAATATCTCCGGATATTGCCTATGGATATTATTCCCTGGGATTATCATATCAGGCTAAAGGTGCTTTTAAAGAGGCTATAGATTATTATAAAAAATGTTTAGATCATGGTATAAAAAAAACTGATTGTTATTTAAGAATCGGGGAAATCTATGATCAATTGAAGGATAAAAAAGCATCTGCTTTGAGATATAAACTTGCTTTACATACTATAGAAGGTTATGAAAAAATAAATGATATAACAGCCAGTGATATTTCTCCTGAAAAGATTTATGAACTTGAAATAAAATGCAAGAAAAATCCGGGTGATAGAGAAGGGAGGATGGAACTTGCTGTTATTTATGAAAAGAATAATAACTTCAAAGCAGAGAATTATCATTTGAAGTTATTACTTAAAGAGGCTTTGATTGATTACAAACCCTGTTTATTAGAAAAGGATAAGCCGGAGATTAAAGAGCCTGTAAAAATTGAACCTGTGCCATATATACAGGATAATTTTTCATATGAAGAAGCAGAAAGCTATACTTATACGGAACCATACCATACGTCTTATACTCCGCCTCCGCCGCCTCCTTTAAGCGGCGGGCCAACATGGTAGCGGGAGTATAATCCGGCCTTATCTCCATTCCCCTGAGGACGGAGGTACAATTGTATAAACAGTCAGGAGGATGCCTGTGAAAAAGAAAATCGTTATTCTATATGTGTTTATAAATTTTATTTTCATATATCTTATCAGCATGCCTGTAAAAAGCAGTGAAACTGTATCCAATCAGGAGTCCGGGGAAATAGAAGAAGAAGAAAAAACAATGGCAGGTGCTATTGACATAGGATATATTACAGGCACCATAACCGGTATTTCTGAAGATGGTAAAGAAATAAAAATAATAACAGATAATGAAACAGCAGCAGAAAAATCTGACTGTAAAGTTTTTACTGTTCAGAGACAGGGGGTACCGATTGCCATAGTCGAAGCCAGTAATAAATCCGGGAAAGAGTCTTTACTGGAAATAAAGGAAATATTAGAGGGCATTACTCTAAAAGCAGGAGATAAAATTACCAGTGAAGCATCTTCACTTGACCGGAGAGATCTTAAAATATTGGATAATCCTTACTGTGAGCTTATCAGCAAGACTCTTATAGGAGGAGAAGGTCAAAAAGCCAGATGGCATCTTCAGCCTTTATATATAGATATTACAGGAGATGCATATCTGTTTACCTGCTACGGCAACCCGAAGTTCAGCGGTGTAGGTTCAGGGAGTATCGGATGGTTTTCCGGCCATGATTACAGCTTTATGTATTTATTTAACAGCAATGGAGAGAAAAAATGGGGGTTTTACACAGAACTATGTATTTTTAAAGATTTCGACATGAGCTTTACTCCTTTTGACTGGGGTATAAAATTTACTCACGAAGAAAAACCTGATTATAAAATATACAGTGATAAACTCTATCTTAACTGTTACAATATTACTCCCGATTTATGGGTTCCCAGGATAATAAAAGCCAATGGACACTATTTTTCTCTGGATATTAAAACAGGAAAAGAATTATGGAGATTAAAAGATGGCACAGGCAATTACAGCCCTGCTTTTTATGGAGTTAATTATGATAATTTTACAGACAAAATATCTTATTACTATTCTACGAAACCGGCCATCTATGGAGTAGATATTGCAAATGGTAAATTCCTGTGGGAATTTGAAATGAAAGAAAAGGGAATGGAAAAATTAATCTTTAATCAGGAAGATAAAAGTGTGTATGCTTCTGATGAAGATGGTTATTTCTATAAAATAGACGGGCTGAATGGTAAAGAGATATGGAATATTAAACTTGAGAGTAAAATTATGAGGACAGAGATTTGTAAAGACGAAAAATCTTCTGTTCTTTATCTATTTGATGAAAGAAAAACTATTATAGCAATAAATCCGGCTACAGGGGCTATTATCTGGAAATATGAAGCAGAAAAACCTTTTACTTCGCCAAAAGGCAATCAGATTATAGATAATCTGATTTATACTTTCGACGAATCCTCTATAACGATAATAGACAGAATAAAAGGAACCAGAGTGTGGAAATACGATATAAAAAAACCGGCACCTGCATTTTTTGATAAAGGTCTCTGTTACTGCATGTCAGGTAATAAAAATTTATGTGCCATTGATATAAATCAAAAACATGTCCTCTGGTCTTATGAAGTCGAAAAAGAAATAACAGGGGTTTTAACAGTAAGAAATATCATTTATATTCTGGATAAAAATAATATTTATCTTCTGGATAAAGCTTCCGGTAAAGAAATCTGTAAAAAAACAGATTTTCCTGAACCGGTATATCTTGAATCATATGAAATAGAAAGTGATCCTTACAGCATTATGAATCTCGGAGCAATTAAACAGGAAAACCAGGCTCTTTTCATAAGAGGTGAAAAAGGATTTGTAAGTATAAATAATCAGATTATTTGTGAAAAAACCTTCAATGAAAACTTTTTTGTGGCAATAGGAGATGAAAATAGCCTTTATATTGCATCAAAAAAATACATATGGGCTCTGGATAAAACTACAGGTATTCTGAAATGGGAGAAAAATTTTGAAGAACCTTTAAGTTTTCTTGTTCCGCCCGAAGGTGGAAAGGTTTACTATGCAGATGAAGATTATAATAATGAACAGCGCACAATAAACTCCTCTTCAAAAGTTCTTCTTGGTTTAAAATCAGGAGAGAGTTTTTATTTTCTGAATAAAAACACCGGAGAGATAATAAATCAGGGTAAAGAAGAAGAAACACTTTTCCCTTATCTGGAAATAGAAGCCATGAATAAGGCAGGAGAAAAAAAAGAAGGTGTTTATTTTTACTGTTACAAAGACAGTCTTTATACATTCAGAAGTAAAATCGTGAGTAGTGAATAGTGAATAAAATATACTACAATAATTACCATAAGGAGTAAGTTTTTATGTTGAAATCTATGTTGAAACCTTCGGTGTTTATTATATTGCTCCTTTTATTCCTGTCTTTACCATCTATTTCGGAAGAACCGGATCCTTCTGTTCTCTTAAAATCAGGAGAAGAGTTTTATAAAGAAGGCATGATGGATAAAGCAGAAGAGTTTTATAATAGGGCTTTAAGCATATATGAATGTAAAAATGACATAGAAGGATCTGCTTTATGTAATATGAAACTCGGCGAAGTATTCTTCACTCTCGGTCTTTACAAAACTTCCCTTTCTTCCTATGACAGAGCTTTTAATATATATAAAGATCTATCCGACAAAAATCTCCGGGGAGATATTCTCATAAAAAAAGGAGAAATCTATCTTTTTACCGGAAACTACGAAGACAGCCTGAAATCTTACAGAGAAGCACTGACATTATATAAAGAAACAGGAAACAAAAAAGGGCAGGGAGTAAGTCTTGAACACACAGGAGACTTTTATTATGAACTCAATTCTTACGAAGAGGCTCTTAAATATCATAAGGAAGCACTTGATTTATTTACGGAAGAGCTTGACTCGTCAGCCAGTGCAGTAACTATCTGTAAAACAGGAGAAGATTATTTTACTTCAGGAGAACACAATTTTGGTCTTCAAAAACTCCAGGAAGCTCTTGACATAGCAATGTTCAACCCTTCTATCACCTTTGATATTCTCATAAGAACAGGTGATATATGTTCCGAATACGGATATATAGATGAAGCTATTTCAAAATATAAAGAAGCCAGAAGAAAAGCCTGTCAGGATAAAAACAAAGAAAGAAAAGCTATGATGAAACTGGCCGGTGTATATGAGCGCAAAAATGATAAAGACTATGACATGAACTCTCTGGGTTTGTATGAAGAAATAATCAATCTCTATGAACAGGGAAACAATAGAAGTGGTAAAATAGATGCCCTCTATGCTTCAGCAGAAATTTATAATAAATATCTTCAGACTGAAAAAGCACTGGAATATTACAGAACCTGCCTGAATTTTTATAAGATTATTGAAAACAGATGGGGTATCATTAAAACGAATGAAAAAATGGGAGACATATACGGGGAAAAGGGTCAGAATGACCTGGCGATAAAACATTATGAAGACGCCATTCAGGAAATTGAGCAAATGAGAGGAAAAATCATCTCTCACGATATAAAAGAGTCTTTTTCCGAAAAAGTTATGCCTCTTTATAAAAAGTTAATCAATTTTCTATTAAAAACCGGTAAAGAAAAAGAAGCTTTTAATTATCTGGAAATGTCCAGAGCCAGAGCTCTGCTGGAAGCTTTAAATAAATCAGGTGCAGAGATAAATCAGGGAGTGCATGCAGAATTACTCGGACAGGATAAAAAACTTCAGGCAGAAATAAATTATCTTCAAAATTCCCTTATTAAGCTGAAAAGCCTTGATGAGCCGGATGAAAGTACTATTAAAAAACTGGAAGGACAGTTAAAATCTGCCGCAGAAGAATTAAAAGGTGTACATAAAGAATTGGAACGGGTCAGTCCTTCCTATGCGTTTCTTACAGGTATAAAAAAGCCTCTGACTCTTGAGGAAGTTCAGAAAAAAATAATAAAAAAAGACAATCAATATATATTAGAATATTTTGTAAACAATGATAAGATAAATGTATGGGTTATATCAAAAAACTCTTTTTCTCTTTTTGAAATACCGGTTTCAGAAAAGGAACTCAATAAGAAAATTGAGGATTTCAGGAGACCTTTTGAAGCATTAAAATCGGATCAGACTCATTTTATTGAAACGTTAAATACTTTTAATACACAGAATCTGACAGATCTATATGACATCCTATTTAAACCATTAAAGACCAGGGTTTCCTTTCCGCGGGATTCCGAACTCATAATAGTTCCGGATGGTATACTCTACTATATTCCTTTTGAAACTCTATGTGAAAGAAAAATTACTCCGGAGAAGGATGCTTTTTCAGTTTTTTCGGCAGGCAATTTTCTGATTAATTCTTATAATATAGTCTATGCCCCTTCAGCAAGTACCCTTGATCCTGATTTACTGGCACGTAACAGAAAAGTTTCCGGTCTCTATATTGGTTTTGGCAATCCGGCTTTTTCTCCCGCTCAGGAGAAAGATGTAATTTCTTCATCTGATATAAATTCAAAAGAGATAGCAAATTTGATGAAATTGCAGGGTGTACCAGTCAAAGCACTGCCAGAGACGGAAATTCAGGTAAAAAACATAGAGAAGCTTTTCAATAAATATGGAGAGACAGAGGTCTATATCAGAGAAGAGGCCACAGAGGAAAAAGCCAAACAGAGAAGCCCATATTATAAATATCTTTTATTTGCGACTCACGGTCTTCTTGACGAAGAAAACCCTATGGAGTCATCCCTTGTATTTGCATATAATTCAAGGCCTGAAGAAGATGGGCTGTTAAAAGCCAGAGATGTTTTGAATATGCCTTTAAACGCTGATCTTGTAGTATTAAGTGCCTGTGAGACAGGCCTTGGTAAAATAAAATCAGGTGAAGGCGTTATAGGTCTTACCAGATCCTTTATGTATGCCGGTGCTCCATCAATCATAGTGAGTTTATGGAGCGTAGAAAGCAGTTCTACAGCAAGATTGATAGAATTATTTTACCATAATCTGGTGTCAGGCATGAATAAAGGAGAAGCATTAAGAAAGGCAAAACTCAAACTTATGGAGGAAAGTTTTTCTGTTGAGAATGAAACATTCTCTTATTCTCATCCCTATTTCTGGTCATCTTTCATATTATTCGGAAAAAGCAGCGAATAAATTTGTAATGGATATTAATATTGTAGTGTCAGATTATACTCCATAAACAATAACAAATTTTATAAAAGGTCTTATTATAGAAGGAAATAGATTTTTTTTTATAGAAATAGTATATATCTATAATTAAAAAGGAGATGACTTATGAAAAAAAGATTTATCGTAAGTTTCATTCTGGCAGGTCTTATTTGTATTTATAGTATAATGATGTTTACAGGGTGCGGCGCGTTATTAGTGGGATTAATTCATGCCCTTGTAGGAACGAAAGCAGGTTTCATCCTTATACCGGCCATTACAACAGCCGGTGCCAGAATGAGCGGTTCCCAGGATATTCCTGTATCAGGTATGATCTATATTGAAAATGAGAAAACAGATTTCCCCGGTGTTCCCTATCAACCCCTGAAAGGTGCTACAGTTACCATAGAAGGAACCAACCAGGTAGTAACTACAGATGACAGAGGATATTTTTCTATGAGTAACATTCCCGAAGGTGTAACGAAACTCATAGCCACAAAAGATAATTACATTCCTTTCACCTCCGATACTCCAATAAACAGTACGACAGACGCAACAAACATGACACAATTTTTCATTACTCCTACGACTATAGATATAATATCAGGCAGATCCTATCAATTAGAAGCTTACGGTATAACTTCTGACGGTCATATTACAAAACCTTCAGGAGTCAAATGGTCAGTGAATGGAGTATTTGCAATAGAGAACAGCAGTGTAGTACCAATTCCAAATAACAACAATGCCTTTGTAGATGATAAAGGAGTAGTTACAGGCATATCTCCTGAAAGAATAATAACCTTTTTTGCAAAAGCAGAAATAAATGGTTTCAGCCAGGAAACAGATGTTCTTGTCAGCCCCGGTGCCGGCACTCTATCAGGTAAGGTAACTGATTTATCAGGCAATCCTGTAGCAGGAGCCATAGTTCAGATTGCTTTAACCCCTTATTTTACATTAACTGATGCAGGCGGTAATTATTTTATCCCTGAAGTGCCTGCAATGATTTATATAAATGCTGTAGCTAAAAAGGATGTTCAGTATGGTATAAAAACAACTCTTGTGCCTGTAGGAGAGCATGGTGTGGCAGATATAGTCATAGGCCAGAATACTGCTACTAAATTTAAATATGAAGCAACCATAGGAACTACAGGTATAAGCGGCCCGGCAAATAATCAATTCAATCAGACTCATGACATAGTATTTGACAGCAAGGGTAATTTCTATGTAAGCGACAGAGAAAATGTAAGAATTCAGAAATTTGATAAAGATAATAACTTTATAGCCACAATAGCACAGGGTCCTCTCGACCCGACTCAGGCTACTGCCGATACTCTTATAGTCAGTCCTATAGGTATGGGTATAGATAAAGATGATAATATTTATATATGTGATCATTTCCTTCACAGGATTCAGAAGATTGATTCAACAGGCAAGTATCTGAAAACCTTTGGCGTAACAAACCAGTCAGGAACAGACAACAGTCATTTCAATCAGCCTCAGGATGTGGCAGTTGATAAAGATGGAAATCTTTATGTTACAGATAAAGGCAATTACAGGCTTCAGATACTGGATTCAAGCGGAAATTATATCAGAACCATAGGTGTAACAGGTGAACCTGGTAATGACAACAATCATTTCGGAGGGAACCTTGGTACTTCTTACGGCCCTGCCTATGTTGCTCTTGATGCAAATGATAATCTTTATATAAGTGATCTTTACCCGAATAACAGGGTTCAGATATTCACAAAATCAGGTCAGTATGTAGCCACTATGGGTGAAACAGGAGTTGCCGGTGCGGATAACAGTCATTTTTACGGTCCGGGAGCTGTTTATATTGACAGCAATGGCAATATTTATATATCAGATTATTTCAATCACAGGGTTCAGATGTTTGACAGGGATAGAAATTATGTAGACACTATAGGAACTCCGGGAATTCAGGGAACATCTAATAATAATTTTAACAGGCCCATAGGTGTTGCAGCGAATCCTTCAAACGGAAGAATTTATGTCTGTGATTCCTTAAATCACAGGGTTCAGATATTCAGCAGATAATCTGCAGATTATTGAGTAAAAGATTGCCGGGATTATTCTGGTAATCTTTTATTTTTTTGTGAAAGATAAAAATTACCACCATTTTTTCAGTTTATCTCTGCTGAGCAACAGATAATCCCTGTGAGGAGAAAATATTTCAAGTGTAATCGTTTTATCATAACCGGATTTCTTTATTATTTTTATTATGTTTTTCCAGTCTATATTGCCGCAACCTAAAGGCAGATGATCATCATGTAAGCCTTTATTGTCAGAAAAATGAAGATGAACTATTTTATCACCCAGTTTACTGAAAAAAGCTTTTGTAAGATTGTTTTCCTGGCATATATTAGCGTGCCCCACGTCAAGATGTATTCTTATATCAGGAATTTCCGAGCAGATTCTCTCAAATACTGCCGGACTGTCGAAAGGTTTCATAAAATTTTCAATCATAAGAGTCATATTGGCGGACTTACATAATTCATTAATATGTCTGAAAAATTCTATATTTTCTTTTATTTTGTCTTCATCCGACATCTGAGGAGCATTATAAGAAGGGTGAATATTCATAAGTTTTATACCGAGCTGATTGAATATATCTATATAAGTCTTAAATTCATCCATACAGGTTTTTCTTATTGATTTCAGAGGAAAAATAAACGGCAGAAATGGATTTGTATGGCCTACTGCTTCAAGATTGAAATTTTCGAGTAATGATTTAACCTCTTTTACATCAAATTCATAGGCTCCCGGAGGTTCTATAGTTAGATCTATAAAATCAAAACCATTTTCCGAAATCCACTTGATTTCATCTATTAATTTATAACCGGGGTGATTCAATACACCAATTTTCATTATTTTATAAAATTAAGCCTTCCTGCCTGAGGCAACTCTTTTACAACGGGATTTTTCATTATATAGTCCAGAAGCGTATCCCTCTGGAGTTTATGATATTCTATATTTTTTCCTTCTTTAAACTCTTTATAGCCGAATGCTCCTGTAAGTAGTAAATCATTTATGGCTATGCGATAGGTTCTGTCATTATCCAGAGATATGCCGTTTACTTTAATATTTGACACCCTCTGGCCTGAAGGTTTTCTGGTATCTATATCCAGAGTCATCCCTGAAACCTGCAGATAATCCTTCGTCTGGCCTGCACTGGTTTCCATTATATTACTCAGTTGTTTTCCTGTTATATCAATACATACTACCTGATTATCAAAAGGGAAAACCCTGTAAAGATCGCCGCATGTTATTTTTCCCTTAAAGATCTGATCCCTTACACCTGAAGAACTCTGAACTGCTATATCACTTCCTGTGCTCAATCTTATGGCATCAGTAAGAAAATCTGCCATAGGACTTTCTTCAAGTTTCAATCTGTCATGAGTAAGAGTTATATCAGTAGAACCAACAATTTTTATTCTTTCACTTTCAGCTTTTTTAACAGACGGTTCTATTATCTTTTCTATTTCTCTGTCAGGATTTCCGACTTTATTTACATCTACCACTATGAGTTCATTTTCATAGGAAACAGTTTTTTGCCCATGTTCCGTTTTTATATTAAGACGGAGATGACCTACCTGTTTACACTGGGTCCCTGCTTTTATTATAAGACTGTTATTTACCGCATCTATTTTATTATTATGACTGTGACCTCCTATTATTATGATACCGTCAGCTTCTTTAGCAAGCCTTTCATCATCACTGTCTATTTCATGAGACAGTACAAGAATTAAATCTGCACCCTGTCCTTTAATTTCATCTATATATTTTTTTGTAGTTTCTACAGAATCTAAAAATTTCAGACCTGCTATATTTTTAGGGTCAACGCCATCGGGTAAATCATCTGCAATGGTTCCTACTATTCCGACTTTTACACCATCTACTTCTTTTATTACATACGGTCTGACTCCCGGAAGAAGTTCTCCCTTTTCCGTTACAATATTGGAACAGAGAACAGGAACCTTTGCTTCTTTAATAATATCATCAAAAGCCTGTCTTCCCCAGTCAAATTCATGATTGCCTATTTCTATTGCATCATAATGTAACTCATTCATTACATTCGTCATGACTTTACCGTGGGAAAGATTTGATTCCATAGTTCCCTGTCCCCAGTCACCCGCATCTACTAGAATATAATTCCCTTCTTTTTTAAATTCATTTATTACACCTGCCATATATGAAACTCCTCCTATTTGCCCTCCGTCCTTTGTCGGCATAGGAGTCATGGCACCATGTATATCGGTCGTATAAATGATATTTAAATCAGTAGATTTTTCCTCACCTTTTCCCCTGCATATCTTCAGAAAAGATTTTAAATCCGCTCCCTGTTTAAAATCTCTTTCTACTGCTGAACCTGCATAGGAATCTTTAAAATCAAAATCACAGTGAAGTTTCCCTCTGGAAGCACATAACGTTGGCAAATACTTCAGTTTTACATTATTTTCAGAGACATTCACTTTTTTACCTCTTCTTCTATGAATAGAGGGGGAAAGAATTCCCCCTCCATAGATTATGACAGTTTTGCTAAAATTCTTGCCACCCTTGGATCACCTGCCTGATTTGCCAGAGGATGGGACATATAATAGGAAAGATGAGGCTGAGATTTTATCTTTGCCGCATTTTCTTCTTTCATAAGGTGTTTATCCAGACGATTGATATATTCGTCTCTGAATTTCGGTTCCCCTGAAAGTTTTATCTTCTCTTTTATCGCCAGATTCTCAAGATTTGTCAGGAGTTTATTATCTGCCTCTTCAAGACGGAAGAAGGCATGATTGAAGATATTTACATCGTTTCTGCCTGTGGTGAATATAAAGGTAATGGCTTCTGCCATAGCACTCGCATTACCGGATTTCAACTGGTTATGAAGTTCATCATTTGTAGTCTCGTCAGGATTAAGAGTGGAAGGACTTCCTACATATACATGCTGCAGAGGAGAACGGGTAACATTTCCTTTACCGTCTTCTGCTTCTACATAATACTGTATGAGTGCGCCGTCTTTACCTTCCGGAATATCCGGTTCAAGATTCACCTGATATATGTCTGCTCTTGCTTTAGAAGGAACAAAGACAGGAGGTTTGTTTGCAAGTTCAGGGAACTCTTTCTTTTCCATAGAAATTTCTTCACTGAAAGGTTTTACTCCCGGCCCTTCGAACATACTGTCTTTCGGTGTATCCACACTTCCGCTGTCATCATAACGATATTTTACTTTTACCGATTTTACGT
>DAIOEN010000119.1:0-22163 GCA_036746235.1 Vulcanimicrobiota bacterium
GTGAAAAGTGAGTGGTGACTGGTGAGTCGTGAAAAGTGAAAAGTGAAAAGTGAAACATGAACATTTTCGTTTACGGAACCCTTATGGAAGGGTTCGGCAATTATAACAAATGCCTTAAGGGGCGTGTCCTTTACAGGACTGGAGGAGAAACCAGAGGAAAACTCTATCATCTTCCTGCAGGCTATCCTGCAATGATAGAGGGAGATGATATTGTTAAAGGTGAAATAGTGGACATAAAAGATGAAGACATCAAATTTCTGGATGAACTTGAAGGCTATTACGGAGAAAATAAACAGAATGTATATGACAGGTTTATAAAAGAGGTAAAAACGGAAAAAAACAATAATCTTCTGTGCTGGATTTATTTTTACAGAAATATTGATTATGTAAAAAACTGCGGAATTTATATCCCTCACGGCAACTGGAGAAAATTTGCCGGTGAGATGAAGGTAAAAGAATATATTACGGAATCAAGTTATGATATATGGAATACAATATAGATTTTTCAAATTTCCCATGTGAGAAAAGACTTATAATATCTATTCCATCCTTTTACTCTTACCTGATTTGGCCTTTAATTTCTTCATTTCTTTCTGTTCTTTTTCAAAGTCTTTCTGCAGGGATGCTTCTCTTCCGGCTTCATTCTTATAAAAGAGATCTCCCTTTTCTTCCTGTATAACTACATTTTCAGATGACCACTGAGGGGCAGCTTTCTTCTGCCTTATGTCGGATAATTTTATTTTGTTCGAACTTATCTCATTCACAAATTATTTCCCTCCCTTTCAGACCGGATATAAACCGGCTGAACAAATATATTATATCATTGATATTTTATAAAATAAGTAATTTTTTGTTAAATTTTTGTTAAATTCCAGGACAGTTCAGGACATATTCTTTTCACTTTTCACTTTTCACTTTTCACTACTCACTACTCACTACTCACTCTACTTAAATTCTAATAAGTTATGACATAAACTAATTTTTTTATGTCACAGAAAAAAATCTATATGTTATATTTATAAACAGCAAGAGATATAATAGTACATTTTACGAAAAAATAACAGGAGGTGCCATATGTTGACCCAAAAAGATCATGGCGATTTATTGCTTAAGGAGGGATATATAGATGAAGCCAGTCTGGAAAAAGCCAGAGAAGAGTCAAAAAAAACCGGTAATTCCATGGAAAAAGTCCTGGTTTCTCTCGGCTATGTAACTAAAAAGGAAATACTTCAGGTTACAGGCAGAGAACTAGGAGTACCCTTTATAGATCTCGACGAAGTAGAAATTGACCCTGATGCTGTAAGATACTTACCGGAACACATAGCCAGAAGACATAAGGCCGTACCGGTAGAACTGCATGGATCTACCCTGACGGTGGCTATGGCAGATCCATTAAACATACTTGCCATTGACGATATGAATCTGATTACAGGGTTAAATATAGAACCTGCCATTGCTTCGGAAGACAGTATTATGAGAGCAATAAGCAGACCACCGGGAGAACCTGTTAATAAAAAACACACTATACCGGAAGAAATTCCTTACTACAAAAAAGAAAAAATCACAGAAGGCACCATGTTTGCTAAAAACATAGAAAACTTCTCTCTCCCGCTTAAACATACAGAACTGAGAGCCACAATCACGGGAATGATTGCAGATGTAACCGTTACTCAAAAATTCCATAACAGTCTTTCGGAAAACATTGAAGCAGTATATATGTTTCCTCTTCCTCATGAGAGTGCAGTCCATGACTTTGAAATAATCATAGATAAAAGAGTAATAAAATCGGAGATAAAAGAAAGAGAAGAAGCCAGGAGGACTTATGAAAAAGCTAAAAGGGAAATGAAAAAAGCAGGTCTTCTGGAACAGGAAAGGCCGAATATTTTCAATGTGTCTGTAGCAAATATAGAACCGGGCCAGGAAATACTGGTAAATCTGAGATACAGTGAGACACTGAGCTATGAAGATGGAACCTATGAATTTGTTTTCCCCATGACAATAACTCCCCGGTACGGAGGAAAAGATTCTAAAGGAGTGCCGGATTTTTTAGAAGGGAAAAATTCTCCGCCAGTTATAGCTCCGGAGAAAAATGCCGGAAGAGAAGTTAAAATTTTCATAGATCTCCATACAGGCTTTGAACCTGATGTAACTTCTCCCACTCATAAACTTTTTATAGAGGAAAAAACCGGAGAATTAAGACATATAGAACTTTCACAGGAAGGAGAAATTCCGAATAAAGATTTTGTCCTGAAATATAAGTCAAAAGGAGAAAAAATGGAACATGCTTTTACCTTTTACAGAGAAGAAGGGAAACAGGGAACCTTCATGTGCCATATCACTCCAAAAATACATTATGGCGCCGAAGAAATGTTAAAAAGAGAAGTAATATTTATTCTTGACAGGTCAGGTTCTATGTCTGACGGGCCTATGGAACATGCAAAAAAAGCTCTTAAAGACTGCCTTAAAACATTACGACAGGAAGATACTTTTCTGATAATAACCTTCGATAATGTAGTAGAAGCCATGTCGGAAAAAATTCTACCTTTTAACGAAGAAAATCTCCTCCAGGCAGAAACATTTCTTAATGGTATATACTCAAGAGGAGGGACAGAAATACTTTCTGCAATGAAATATGCCCTGAATATTCCTGCCGGTAAAGGTTTTTTAAGACAGATAGTATTCCTTACAGACGGTGCTGTATGGGATGAAGAGTCTTCTCTTAAAGAAATCTTAAAAGATCTCGGCAATTCCAGGATATTTACCTTCGGTATAGGCCCGTCTGTAAACAGATATTTTCTCTCGAAAATAGCAAAGCTCGGAAGAGGTACATGCCAGTTTATAACAGTCCCTGAGGAAATAGAAGAAGCAATAGAAAAATTCTCACTGCAAACATTATGTCCCATAATGTCAGATCTGACGCTGGAATGGGAAGGAGCCCACATTTCAGATAATTATCCATTCCCGGTACCGGACATATATTTCGGTGAAGTCCTCTGCCTTACAGGACGTTTCCATACTTCTGGACAGGCAAAAGCCATATTGACCGGCACAACATATTCAGGGCAGGTGAGGGAAGAATTTTCTCTTTATCTTCCGGAAAAAGATGAAAAATACCCTGTCATAGAAACAATATGGGCAAGACGTTCAATAGAAGCACTTCTGGATAAAACAAGGGAAAATCCCACACAAAAAGCTGAAATAAGAGATGAAATCATCGGCATTGCCCTTAAATATAAGCTCATGAGCCCATATACGTCTCTTGTGGCAGTGGAACAGGATATTGACGAAAAAAGGGAAAAGAAGGAAATAATTAAGATTGATGTCCCACAGATACTTCCTGAAGGTTTAAATTATGATGCTTTCGTAGAACCTCCCGTATCATCTTACACCTGGAGCGGTTCTACAGATCTGTGTGAGGTAAGTGAAACAGTTCATGACATAGCCTGCAATGATTTCGGTTCTTTTGAAGAGGTTTCAGATATTGAAGAGAAGATAGACATGGACCACTTGAAAGAACTTGTAGATGAAGCTCCTGTCATAAGAGTGGCAAATCTGATTATCAGCCAGGCCATCAATGACGGTGCAAGCGATATACATATAGAAAACAGGGAGAAAAATCTCTGTGTAAGATACAGAACAGACGGAGTTCTTCACGAAGTCATGTCGCCGCCAAAACATATAGAGGCAGCTTTAATATCCCGTATAAAAATCATGGCGAACCTTGATATATCAGAGAGAAGAATTCCTCAGTACGGAAAAATCCACCTGAAACATGACGGTAAAGACTATAAACTTTTTGTTTCCACTCTGCCTGCTGTAAAAGGAGAAAAAATAGTCATAAAAATTCTAGATAATACTCTGCCAGAGATAAGCCAGATGGAACTTTCTTCCGATACGGAACTCCTATTTAAAAAACTTCTGTCCCACAGGTCAGGACTTATAATAGTTACAGGTCCTTCTGACGCTGGAAAAACTACAACTCTTTACAATGCTTTAAAGATACTGAATAATGAGCATAAAAATATCATTACACTGGAAGATGAAGTCAAATATCATATAGAAGGCATAAACCAGGTAGAAACAAATTATAAAGCAGGCCTTTTTCCTGAACATATAATAAGATTTTTTGACCGTCATGACAGTGATGTTATAATGGTAAAAGAGCTACGTGGCTGTGAAACTGTAAATATGTCATTAAGAGCTGCCCTTATGGGACAACTGGTTTTAGGTAATTTATATACAGACTATGGTACAGATGTTCCTTTAAGACTCATACATATGGGTATGGAACCTTTCCTTGTGGCATCTGTTCTAAAAGGAGTGATTGCCCAGAGACTGGTAAGAAAGATATGTAAGAGATGCAAAGTATCTTATAGCCCGCCGGAAGAAGTACGGAAAGAATTTGACATTGATGATAATATGTTATTATATCGAAGCACAGGCTGCGAACATTGCAAAGGAACAGGCTATAAAGGCAGGACAGGTATTTATGAAATCATGACAGTAGATGAACAGATAAAATCTCTTATACTCAAAGGAGCCTCTCCTGAAGAGATAAGAGACATATCTGTAAAGAATGGAATGATTACCATTGAGAAAGATTTACTCAAAAAAGTTCTGGACGGAATTACTACTGTAGAAGAATATTTTCTCGTAACGCGTAACGGGTGACGCGCGACGGTAGAACCGCTTTATTACAAAAACATCGGGCAGATGAATTTTCTGCCCGGTGTTTTTTTATTACCCTGCTTTTCCCGGTACATCAGGAGTTACCCATTTTGTCATTCCGAGGAGCGAAGCGACGAAGCAATACCGACAGTTTTCAGTATATCAGTGGGGTTGCTTCGCTAGCAATGACCGGTTTTCCCTTGTTTTTTTCGTAAGTCCCGGTATATGTTACCAGTCACAAAAAATGAAAGGAGAATTTATAATGAATAATTCAGTAAAAGAAGGCACGGAACTCATAAGAGACCTGATAACGGAGGCTCTGGCAGAAACATCATGTGATATACACCTTGAGCCGCAGAAAGAAGGAGGATTTATTGTAAAATACCGTTTTAATGAAGGATTGAAAGAGGTTAAATCCCTGGGCCCGGATCTGGCAGAAAAACTGATTTTTCAGTTAAATAAAATGGCAGCCATAAATGATGAAAAAAATATTGGTGGTTATGGAAATTTCTTTATGGAAACAGACGGAACCGAACTTTATATAAAGGTCGGAACATTACGTCTTTCCTGTGGAGAAAGAATTGTTCTGTCAATCAATAAAAGTAAAAAAACCTGTACAGACAAAACCTTTAATATACCAGATTTTCAAAAGGACGATCTTGAAGAAATAAAAGAAATCCTCGACAGACCTTCAGGTATTGTATTCATCACAGGGACGGCAGGAAGCGGTCATACAGACACATGGTACAGTGCATTGAATTACATAAGTGCCAGAAGAGGAGGCAATATAAATATTATTTCTCTGGAAAGCTCACCGGAGTGCCCGATAAAAGGGGTAATTCAATTAAAGATAGATGTTTGCGGAGAAAATGAATATTATAACACACTGAAATCTCTTATATGGCAGGATCCTGATGTAATCTTTGTTGATAATATACCTGACAGAAATACAGGAAGAATAATCTCCGATATAGCTCTCACAGGTCATATGATAATAGTTAAATTGAATGCATGCGATATATTCGACGGTATAAATTTCCTGAAAAAACTTGGATTCAATCCATGTATTCTGGCTTCAACCCTGGAAGGCGCCATAGCCTGTAGAACAGTAAGAACTATATGTAAAAACTGCATAGAAGAATATACCCCTGATGAAGACATTGCAGAAAGATATTATCTGAGACTATATCAGAGGTGCCTCCAGAGCAGAGTTTCTTCAGGCGAAGAAACAGCAAGAAAAGTTTCATTATACAGAGGCAAAGGATGCAAGGAATGTAATCACACGGGATATAGCGGTCACACAGGATTGTATGAGATATTAATTCCCGATATGGAGATGAAAGATCTTTTTGCCAGGAAGATGGACTTCAAAGAATTCAAAGAAAGACTTATGGGGAAAGATTTTGTCACGCTCAGGGAAAAAGCTCTCTGTTATGCCCTATCTGGAGTGACTACTCTTGAAGAAGCCCTGAAGGTCAGTTATTCGTCGTAAAGGGTTAAGGGTGAAGGGTGAAGGGTGAAGAGTGAAGGGTGAAGAGTGAAGGGTGAAGAGTGAAGGGTGAAGAGTGAAGAGTGATGGGTGATGGGTGAAAAATAAAAAAGGAGGAAATATTATGTTAAATACATCTGGTTCTTCGAGTAAAGATATTGCGGAAATGCTTCTGGAGGAAGGACTTATTACACCGAGGCAACTGGAAAAAGCTATAGATCAGCAAAAAAGCAGTAATGAATCTCTGGAAAGAATCATAATAAATCTGGGTTATGTAACGGAAAAAGAGGTTACGGAAGTAATAGGTAAGGAAATGGGTGTTCCCTTTATTGACCTTGATGAGGTGCAGATAGACATGGAACTTGCCCGAACTGTACCGGAACATCTTGCCCAGAGGTATAAAGTCATACCGGTAGGACAGGAAAATCAGAAACTGGCACTTGCCATGGTTGACCCTTTAAATGTCTTTGCCATTGACGATATAAGGCTTATTACCGGTTTCGATATTGAACCGATGATCTCTACTGAAGAAAGTATTATGAGGGCAATTAACCATCATTTCGGCGGAAAAAGTATTATGGAAGTCCATGAAGAAGTTACGGGAATTGCAATGAGTGATTTCGAAGATCTTGAACAGATTGAAGAACAGGATGAACTTGATATAGGTCAGTTGCAAAAACTGGTAGATGAAGCGCCTATTGTAAGAGTGGTCAACCTGATTATTACCCAGGCAATAAATGATAAAGCAAGTGATATTCACATAGAACCAAGGGTAAAGAATGTATGTGTCAGATACAGAATAGACGGTGTTCTCCATGAAGTCATGTCACCGCCGAAACATATTCAGGCTCCCATGATATCCCGTATAAAGATTATGGCAAGCCTTGATATTGCAGAAAGAAGAATCCCTCAGGACGGTAAAATACATCTCAAGCATGATAATAAAGAATATGATCTCCGTGTATCTACCCTTCCTACGGTTCACGGAGAAAAGGTAGTTATGCGTATCCTGGATAAAAGCGCCGTTATGATAGGCCTTGACAAACTGGGACTTATGCCTGACACGAGAGCGGTATTTGAAGATCTTGTATTTAAACCTTATGGAATGATCCTTGTTACAGGGCCTACAGGAAGCGGAAAATCCACCACTCTTTATACTGCATTGAATATGTTAAATACTTCCGAAGATAATATATGTACAGTAGAAGACCCTGTTGAATACCAGCTTCCCGGCATAAACCAGGTACAGATAAACCCCAAGGCAGGACTTACTTTTGCTGCGGCACTGAGAAGTTTCCTCCGTCAGGACCCCGACATCATAATGGTCGGTGAGATTCGTGACGGTGAGACGGCTCAGATTGCCATTGAATCTGCTCTTACAGGCCATCTTGTATTGAGCACCCTCCATACCAATGATGCGGCAGGTGCCATAACCCGTCTCATAGATATGGGTATAGAGCCCTTCCTTGTGGCATCGGCCCTTGTGGGAGTAATTGCCCAGAGGCTCGTAAGAAGAATATGTCCCAACTGCCGCGAAGCCTATACACCGCCGGAAGAAGCTGTTGCGAAATTCGGACTTAACCTTGCAGATACGAATATAGTCTTCTATCACGGCAGAGGCTGTGACCACTGCAAGGGAACAGGGTATAAAGGAAGAAGCGGTATTTATGAAATGATGACAGTCAATGAAAATGTCCGTCCTCTCATCCTGAGAAACGCTCCTACCATAGAAGTAAAAGATGCGGCCATAGAAAACGGAATGGTTACTCTTCAGGAAGACGGATTACGTAAAGTGCTTGAAGGTACCACTACAATAGAAGAATGTCTGAGAGTAGTTTATGTTGGAGAAGAGATGTAAAAAATCGCAGTATGCGGCCTGAACCGCATACTGTGATGATTCAAATAAAATTTGCATTCCCATCCATATTTATTTATAATATATAATATCTATACATGGATTTATAAAAGAGAGATATAAGGGAGATTGCAATGATATGAAGAAATGTCTGGAAAGTTTAGCAAAAAAATTGAACTTTACCCTGGAATACAAAGGAATTTATCAGAGACCTCATTTATACGGGACTTATAAAAACAATGCATTTTTGATATACTTCAAACGAAAAGCCAACACATTAATAGTAACGACTCCTTTAGAAATAAAAACACAATGTGTCCTGGCTATTTCCCCGAAAACTTTTATCGTCCGGTTAACAGAGAAAATTTTCGGTTCTACTAAAACCTGTAATAAAGAATTTGATAATAAATTTTCATTATACTGTGACTCTGAAGATGTAGTAAAATATATTTTAACACCTGATGTATTGAATAGTATGCTGGAATTTAATAATATAGAGCTTTATATAGAATATCCGGCACAGGATAATATAACATGTGAAATACCTTTTAAAATTGCCTGGCGTTTTTCTGAGATAACAGATTTTATTTCCGGGATAGATTTCAAATCACTGTTTAATATTATGTGTACTATATCCGAAGGGGTTACTGCTTATAAAAATAATTGATGATGTCAGTTTTATAAAAAATCTTCACAGAAAGGAGCGATATATATGTCATTTATGGAATCACTGGGAAAAATGATAAAGGATACGGTTAATGACATGGGTAAAGAATTAAAAAGTCTGGGAGGAGAATTTAAAGGTCTGGGAAGTGATTTGACAAATATTCCCGGAGAAGTATTAAATGTAGGAAATCACGTAAAAGATCTGTCGGGAGAAATTGTTGATATAGGAGGCGAAGCCTGTAAAGAAACAGGTAAAGTCTGTTCGGAAATAAAGAAAGATGCAGAAGATCTTTTGAAGTAGATGTAAGATTTTGTACAATAAGACCTGACCGGTAGTTTTCATAAAAATTATCAGGTTAAAAAAATCATTTCAGAACAACAATGTCTTTTTCCGAAAGACCTGAAATTATCTCAATATAATCTTTACTAAAAATGCCGGTTTGAACTTCTCGTTCCTGTGTTTTTCCGTTCTCATACAGAAGAACACAGGATTTACCATTCTTTTTCATTATAGAAGAGACAGGAAGGACAAGAATATTTTCTTTTGATGCACTTATGAATTTCAAATCTACATACATATAAGGTTCTATGTGGCTTTTCCCTCTGTCAAAATCAATTAAAGCTTCAAACATACCATTTGAAGAAGGTTTTATTGCCTTAACATATCCTGTAAAATCTTCCTTACCGGCACAAATCTTTACCTTCTGGCCGTTAGATATGGACGAAAGTTCACTTCCTGTTACTTCGGCTCTTACAAATAATTTATCACTTTCACCTATAACCATACAGTGTGTGCCTGCATCCACTTCTCCACCTGTTCTCAATCTGTCTATAAAAATAACTTCCCCCTTTAGAGGGCTTTTTATTCTGGTTTTCAGATAATTTTCTCTGGCAAATTTTAAATTCTGCTCTTCTCTTCTGAGTTGTTCTCTGGCTATCTCCACATCTTCAGGGGATAATTTATTGGCTCTGGGGAAAATGGCAAGTTTTCTTTTGCATTTTTCCACTCTGTCCATAGCCGCAGCTATATCTTTTTTATTCTGAGCTTTATTCATTTCAGCCTGTTTTTTTGAACTTTCATATCTATAAACCCATTCTTTAAGCCTCAATGACGCAAGTTCCTCATCTCTGCTCCTTTTCGAACTCACACTGTCCAGATCCTTGAGGGATTGATCATAATCAAGAGAAGCTTTGTTATATTTATTTTGAGAATCTTCCCACTGTTTTTTAGATATTATTTTTCCGTCGAATAATTCTTTACTGCGTTTTAATTCTGCCTCTGCTTCTTCTTTTGCTATTTTTTTCTTTTTTACATCTACCTCTCTCTGGGATATCTGAGAAGAGTCTTTTTCAAGATTTAAATAATTATTTTCAGATTCTTTCAATGTTCTTTCTGCCGAATAAACATCTTCATCGTCATTTAATTCCTTCTGCTGACAGTATGATATGGTCTGAGTAAGAAGTTTTTCCGCATCTTCCAGTGCCATTTCAAGCTGTACCTTTTCAAGCTCGTTCTTTTCCTGTTCTATGGTAAATTTTTCCTGAACTTTAGACACATTTAATTCTGCTTCCCGTAACATGCTCTCTGCTTCATCATACTTATTTTCAATATCAGGATTACTGATTATAATCAATTCCTGGCTTTTTTTTACTTTATCTCCTTCTTTCACTTTAATTTCTTCTATAGTCCCGGAAATTTCCGCAAAAACATCGCTTTTTACGGACAGTTCCGCAATACCTTTTAACTCTGCCGAATATACATCAAAATGCTTTACCCTTTCAGGAGAAACTGTGCTAATTTCCTTCTTTTCAGTCTGACAGCCAGTCAGCATAATTAACAATATTATAAAGATAAATATCGTTCTCATATTCTATCGAATTCCTTCATCAACCGGTTCTATATCCCATGATTGCCCTATAACACCGGTAATAAGAGCCATTTTTTCTTTTGCCAGTTGAAAATCTATAAGTGACTGGAGAGCATTTACTCTGGCACCTGTAAGAGCCTGTGTTGTCGTTGTTACTTCCAGTATGGTAGCAAGACCCATTTTATACTGTAATTGTGTGGCATCAAGATTTTGCTGTGCCTGGGCAACTATCTTCTGGCGCAGATCTATCCTGTTTTCCAGGGCTTTAAGATCCCTGTAAGCATTGATTACTTCCAGCATAACATCTTTCTGCAGTTGCTCATAAGTCAGGGTTGCAAGGTTCAGATATTCCTGATCATTTTTAAGGAGATTATCCCTTTTCCCTCTGTCATATACAGGCAAATCCCAGGAACCACTCAGAAGAAACTGATAGGTCGTAGTAGGGGTAACCTCATTCTGAATACTGTATCTCAAATTACCGGTCAGAGCAACATCAGGAAGGATGTTTCTCTTTTCCTGTTCCAGATCTATTCGGGCAAGTTCTATATCATAATTTGAACTTATAAGTTCCGGCCTGTAATGAGAAGCTGTTTCCATACATTCTTCCATAGTAAGTTTAAAAGGACTGTACTGAATTTCTTCTGTCGGAATTATCTCTATACCGAACTTCATATCCAGAAAACGAATCAGACTGTCTCTGCTTTTGTCTCTACTGTTCTGCCTGTATATGATATCATCCTGAGTCTGAGCCACTTCTACTTCTGCTTTCAGGACTTCAATTTCAGCAATATCTCCTGCCCTGAACCTTGCCTGGGCAATATCATATAATTTTTTCGAATCCTCCTGAGCTGATTTGCTGATTTCAAGTAATTTCTCCTCCCTTACCATGTTAAAGTAATAATAATTTGCATTGTATATAACAGTGTTCTGTTTTAATATATAGCTAAGTCTCTGTTTCTCATAATTAATAAAAGATTTTTCCTGTTCATAACCGATTTTCCCTTTATCATAAATAGGCTGGATCAATTTCAATCCGAAGTCAGACGTAGCGAGACCCGGTTTGTCTTTACTTGTATAACCATAGGTGGAAGTCAGAGCCAGAGAAGGTATTCTGGCTCTGTCTTTTTCCTGCATATCCCTCAGTTTAATATCAAGATATGTTCTCTGCTGAACAAGACTGTAATTATTGTCCAGAGCTATTTTTATGCAGTCTATAATTGACATTTTCAGTATCTGATTTTCCTGAGAATAACATAAAGGAGAACATGAAATCAATAACAATAAAATTAATATTATAACGTTAAATACATTAGTCGAATAATCTGTAATAACAGGCGGTAAGCAGTAATAACATGGCAAAAGTCTATTAATTAAATTCAATTCCTTATTTGTTTTATTATTCATATAACAGGTTCCCTCTATTACTTTGAATAATCCATACAAAAGTATAATAAAATATATCTATCACATTGTCAATACATTTGTATATCTTTACATACAAAAGTAAAAATAAATTACTCATTAATAGACATAATATTATAATGTTACAGATCAAATTTCTCAGAAAAAATAAATGATATAATTACGCGAGAACCTGATAATAACCTGCAGGAATCGACAGAAAAATATTAACAATGCAATATTTTTTTGATATAATAAATAAAAATTATGACAGGTAATACAATCCAATATAAAACATAATGTGTAACAATGATTTTTATCCTTTGTTATGCCTGAAATCGATTACTGGTATCAAATAAAGGAGGCCAGCAAATGTTCAGTATCTTATCACTGATAGACATGCCGGGAACAGGAGAATGGCTTTTAATTCTTATTGTAGCACTTATTATCTTCGGGCCGGGGAAACTTCCTGAAGTGGGAAGAGGTTTCGGCAGAGCCATAAGAGAATTCAAAAAAGCTTCCCGCGGATGGTCAGAACAGATAAACGCTGCTATAGAAGAAAAAAGTCCTTATACAGAGAAAGTAGACAATCCTTATATTCAGGAATTTGAAGTAAGTGATGAATTAATTGAAAAATTAAAAGATAAAATCAATGATGAAAGAAAAATGGAAATTATAATATCTTTAAAGAAAAGTAAATTATCAAAAGAAGGGCTTCCCGATTTTTTAAAGACCCTGAATTTTTCCGAAGAAGAGATTAACATAATCATAACTGAAAGTGAGAATAAATAATTGAATATTTTCTTTGAAATACATAAAAATATAGAGGCATCACAGATATGATACCTCTATATTTTACCGTATTTTACCGGTTACTCAGTTGCTTTCAGGAGACTTCCTTTTTAAATTCCTTTTCTTTGATATTAAACAGAATTTTATTTGCAGCATCATCATAAATCCTTACTGCTTTGTCATTATTTTTCCATACAGGAGATGCAATAATACCGGTTTTAAATGGAGCTTTGCTTAATGCTTTTTCCGCTACAGCTTGATTTTCAGGATTTTCTGCGTATTTTGCCATAGCTTTTAATATGGACTCCTTTGCAAATCTCATAGTATGGTGATACACACGGGGGTCCCAATTCGGTCTAAAGGGAAGGCTCCCATCAATTTTTCCGTCTACTGTGGTAGCTTTCTTATAAAATTCCATTAGATTCTTTTCAGGACTTCCGTCCATACCTTTTTCTATCATATCTATTGCCAGAGGCTGGGCAAAATCAGTATCCACAGGAACACACCAACCTCTGTGGATATAGCTCTCTGTTCCGATTATTCTGCCAGCCGCACATGCTATAGCTGCATTGTTTTTATCCTGAGTAGTTTTTTCGAATTCTTCAAACATAGTCGATGCACTGTACTGACTGACATTTTTTATCATATCAAAAATAACAGAGTTAACCGGTGCTTCTATACCGGAAGATATAGCATTCATTGCCACAGATAAAGTTTTAAAGTTCTGGTTGCAGCCCTTCTGTATACTGGCTTCTTTCCCGAGTCTGGCAATTAGTTTTTCTTCAGGACTTCCTATATTTTCAATAGCAGAAAGAAAGGTTTCAGCAACTTTTGCTTGCTCTCTGTCATCATAGACAGCATCACATTTCATTGCACTGGAGCCAAGATTTTTAATAATATTCCCGGCAGGCTGATCATCCACTCCTTCTGCTACCATTTTTAAAGCCATCCTCTCAATGTTATGGGAGAATTTAGTATTAATTCTTAACGGTTCTTTACTTAATAAATTGGATTTTAAATAATCGATTACACCATTGTCCTTTAATGTTGCCTTCCTTACAGTACCTGCTACTAGTTTCTCATTTTCCGTGCCATGTAACTCTATTGCTTCAAGATAAGCGTCACTTATTGATTTGGCCTCCTTTGGAAATTCATGCTGGTTATACTTATCAGCAGGAAATATTTTATCCAGAGTATTACAGGCTACTTCTGCCAGAGTTTTTCCGATAGGGCCGTTAACTCCTTCTGCCAGAAACTGGAAAGCAATTATCTTTGTATCTTTTTCAATGTTTTCCATACCTGGTTTCATATACATAGCCTCTGAGGCTTTTGACGCAAACTCGGCAATAGTTTTTTCCTCTTCTTTTGTACTGTTTTCTCGTACAGAGGTTAAAAAGACATCTCCAATTCTGTTTGCCTCACTGGTATCCCTGGCTTCTTTCATCTTTTCAATAGCTGTTCTGGCAATCTGTGGTGTATTATAAGCTTTATTGGTATTTATAGCAGACATTTATACATTATCCTCCTCTTTCTGTGATATTCTTTATTAATAAAGTATAGCATGTTTATTTTCAAAGTTATACATATATGTTATAATATTATATTAACAAATTGTAAACTTATTTCTATTAAAATAAACTATAATAACAAAATTAAAATAGCCGGTCATACAGTCCCTGCATAGCCGGCTATTTTCAGATTAATATTTATTTAATAACTTACTCCTTCTTTCTGAGCTTCTTTTTTCAAACTGTCTGTCATTATGGAGTCAAGGTTATTGACCTGTTCTACCTGTTTTGAAGGTGCTCCTCCCGGTGCAGGAGGAGCAGAACCTGTTACGGAAGACGAAAAGGGGGATGAACTGCCATAGTCAGATGAAGACTCATATTCTTTTGCCTTTCCCTCTCCTGCCATATCCCTTCCTCCCTTTCTCCAGTCATCACCGTCTGCATATTTATCTTCCACTACATAATTCTTACTTCCCTGGCTTAACATTACCTGTTTCTTTCCTGTTACATCTTCATAGACATATTTATATGTCAGATATTCAAATGTGCCGTTTGTAGCAGAAGACACTTCCTTGAAGAACTGATTCCCGTCTTCCTGCATACCGCTGCAGCTTACAGTATTTACCATTATGCCTTTCTCAGAAGCAATGGCCAGTTCTTTTTTATAATCATAGTCCTGTCCGTAATCTCTATGAGGGCTTGCATCTCCTATGATAAATACTATTTTTCTCACCTTTTTTGAAGTATCCCATTTCATTCCTTCTACTGACACTTTAAGTGCTTCAAAGATATTTTCCTCGTAATCTCCGCCGCCTGATGCTTTGAGGGAATTAATTACTCCCTGAGTATCCTGAATATTATCTGAAAAATCATATTTTTTTGTTACGTATTCGTCTCCCCTGTCTTTATAAGCTACAACTCCGAAACGAACTCTGGGAGCGGGATTTCCCTTTTTTATCTCATCAACCATTTTCAGCAGTTGTTCCCTTATAACTTCAATTTCATCTCCCATGCTTCCTGTAGTATCAACACAGAATACTACATCCATTCTGGGACCGGTACCTTTTACCGGGGCAGGAGTTGGTTTTACTACAATAACAGGGGGATTAATATGATGCTGTGCCGGAGGTTCTACTATGTGGACAGGATTAAAGGTTACAGGAGAAACATGTGGTTTTTCTCTTTTTTCTGTGGCATTATAGACAATGAAAGCAATAATCATTACTATTATACCGGCAACAATACCGGCCAATTTATTTTTTCCTTTTTTATCTTCTACTTCCACCGGCTGTTCCGGTATAAGCTGTTTACGGCATTTAGCACAGAAGTTAGCAGCAGCGGAATTGGACTGGCCGCAATCAGGACAATCGACAAGTTTAAGTATATAAGTGCCTGTTGTTTCATCTAATTGAAGCTGACTGCCACAGGCATGGCAGAGTAAATTTCTGTCTATTTTATCACTGTCTCCGCAGTTAGGGCATTTTCTTTCCTGCATGTTAATGACCTCCTCTAAATTTCTTTCTCTCATAGACGCGAATATAAAATATTTATTCCCTGTTTTTTTATTTTTTATAATTTATTAATAATAGAGGCGTTATATGCGGCACCGAATCCATTGTCTATATTCACAACACTGACTCCGCTCGCACAGCTGTTAAGCATGGACAGCAGAGCAGAAAGTCCTCCGAAATTTGCTCCGTAACCGACACTTGTAGGAACGGCTATAATCGGTTTATTTACCAGCCCTCCTACGACACTTGCAAGAGCTCCTTCCATACCGGCAACAACGATAATGACCTTTGCACCTCTGATAATATCCAGTTTTGAAAAAAGCCTGTGAATTCCGGCAACTCCTACATCAACAATCTTCTCTACTCTGTTGCCGAGGATAAGTGCAGTTTCTGCCGCTTCTTCCACTACGGGCAGGTCAGAAGTTCCTGCTGAAATAATGGCAATATAACTTTCCGTTAATTTCTCTTCTCTTTTTCTGACAGTAATAATTCTACCCTGGTGATTATATGAGGCTTCTTTACATATCTCTTTCACGGCGCAATACATCTCCTCACTGGCTCTGGTAGCCACTATATTACTGTCTTTCGTCATCATGAACTGAACAATACCCTTCACCTGTTCCACTGTTTTACCGGCACAATAAATCACTTCCGGGTATCCGACTCTTATTTCTCTATGGCTGTCAATATTAGCAAAGCCAAGATCACTGAATGGTAAATCTTCTATTTTTTTCATGGCTTCTTCTATTTCAATCTCACTGTTTTTAACGGATTCAAATAATTTTATCATATCGTCTTTATTCATAGATATTCCTCTCTGTCTGTCAGAAATGATTTATCGTAACGCGTAACTGGAGATTGTTACACAGTCAGGTCTTTAATAACTTCATTCATGCTGCCTGTTCTGTATCCCTTCATATCCAGAGATACATAAGTAAAACCGATCTTTTTTAATTCCTTGTAAACAGGTTCCATCAAATCTTCGAGAAAAAAGCGCTTCAGCTCACCTGGTCCCGCTTCAATTCTTGCCAGATCTCCATGATGGCGGACCCTTATCTGATTAAACCCCAGGTCTAAAAGGAATTGTTCCGCCCTGTCAAGCATTTCCAGTTTTTCTGCTGTAATCTTCTGACCGTAAGGAAATCTTGACGCCAGACAGGCAAAAGTCTGTTTGTTCCATGTCGGAAGTCCCATTTCCTTTGATAAAAACCTGATATCCTCTTTAGTCATAAGTGCCTGCAGGAGAGGACTCACAATATCAAGTTCCCTGAGAGCTTTCATCCCAGGTCTGTAATCACCCGTATCATCTGCATTGGAACCGTCAGCAACATATGTAATCCCATAGTGATTCGCCACTTCTTTTATCTTCTTAAAAAGCTCAAGCTTGCAGATATAACACCTGTTTACGGGATTTTCAGAGAAACCGCCAATTTCCAGTTCATCTGAAACTATAACAATATATTTTACTCCAAGCTTCCCGGCAAAATCTTCTGCTTCCCGTAACTCCCTTTCAGGATATACAGAAGACCTTGCAGTAACTGCTATCACCTTATCTCCCAGTACATCTGCGGCAACCTTCAAAAGAAAGGTGCTGTCCACACCGCCGGAAAAAGCAACAGCAAGACTTTCCATATTATTTATATATTCAATCATTTTATTTAATTTTGTATGTATATCCATCTTATTCAGTGAGAACTTAACGCCCTGCTGGCGAGTTGTTTAAAGTTTAGGGTTGAAGGTTGAGAGTTGAAATCAACCCTCAACTCTCAACTCTCAACCATATAATAGTTTAACCGGAATGAAAATTCCTATACCTTCCAGTTATCAGTGACCAGTGATCAGTGACCAGTGACCGGTGATTATAACTTACTTTTCACTTTTGATTTTTTACTCTTCTCCTATAAACTGCCATGACCGTCTGGTCACAACGAAGGATGAGAATCTGCCCTTGCATCACGCATTACGCTTCTCCTATAAATCCCTGAAATCCCGAAAATCCCTGTCCATTATTTTATAAATTTCCCGATAAACCCCGGCAATAGGAATATTATTTTCTATAGCCACTCTTTTACAATCTTCATATTCTGCTTTATATTTAACCATTTCTCCTTTATAATAGGATTTCTTTATCCTTACATTACCATATGGGGTTTGCAGGGTTGAAACATCCCTCTTGAGCATAATTTTTTCAACCTTAAATTTCCTGACTCCTATAGAAGTTGTTTCTCTGAAAATAATATCCACCACATAATGTTCCTTCGTTTTATCGGTCAATATACTTAACTTTACTGCAGGCCTCCCTTTTTTCATAATAACAGGTGTTGTAAACACATCAAGGGCACCTGCTTGAAAAAGACGTTCTTCAACAAAACTATAAAGTTCAGGGTTCATGTCATCTATATTCGCCTCAATAATATACTGATCTTCACTATCTTCTCCGTCTTTTTTCTCTCCCACATAAACTCTTAATACATTCGGAATATCCAGTTCTCTGTTTCCCAGGCCGTATCCGATTTTTTCTATTGAAAAATCAATTTTATCCGTAAATTCCAGTGCATTTTCCGCTAAAATAGCTGCACCTGTAGGTGTCGTTGTCTCAAAAGGCACAATACCTGATTTTATCGGTATATTCTTTAAAATTTCAACTGTAGCAGGGGCAGGAACAGGTATAATACCATGGGCACATGTTACGAAACCGCCTCCTACCTGAACAGATGAAGCCATAACTTTATCAACCCTGAGATAATCCAGTGCAATTGCCGCCCCTACAATATCTACGATGGAATCTACGGCACCGACTTCATGAAAATGAACTTTCCCGGCAGGCTTTCCATGAACCTTCCCTTCTGCCTCTGCTATTCTCTTAAACATATTAATACTCGACTTTTTAACACGACCATTCAGAGTACTTCTATTAATTATATCCTCAATATCTTTCAGGTTTCTGTGATGATGGTGATTATGTTTATCATGATGGTCATGGTCTATGTGATGATGGTGATTATGTTCATCATGATGGTCATGAACTTCATAAAAATCATTATCCCCATGTCCGCCATGTTTTAAAATCACATCTACTTTTGTTCCTGTTATGCCTTTTTTAATATCTTTTTTAATATTTATTTTATATTCTCCGTCCAGGGGGAGCTTTAAAAGTTCTCTGATTAAATAATCGCCGTCCACACCTGCATCAACCATTGCTCCCAAATTCATATCTCCTGAGATACCGCAAAAACAATCATAATATAAAATTTTCATTATTCTCTCTCCATAAATTACGTGAGTGGTGAAAAGTGAAGAATAAGCAGGGGCGTTTTATTAAACGCCCTGACTATAGAATACGCATCACCCATCACTCATAACGCATCACTTATTAAATACTGCATTTACATTTTTTAATTCCTCAACAATTGCAATACCCTGTGGGCAATGAGTTTCACATTTGCCGCACCCCACACAATTTGACGCTCTCCGTTCGGGAGGAACCAGCATATAATAAGTATCTATCTTATTAGCGACTGCCGCAAATTCTCTGCCATATATATGGTAATTGTTATACATAGTAAAACAGGTGGATATATCTACTCCTGCAGGGCATGGCATACAGTATTCGCAGCCTGTACAGTTAACCTTTATTTTTTCCTTTAAAAAAGCTTTAATCTTCTCAACGGTATTCAGCTCTTCTACCGTTAAAGAATTGGCTTCCCCTTCATTTGCCGATTTCAAATTTTCTTCTAACTGTTCCATACTATTCATGCCGCTTAACAGGAGTGATACTTCAGGATGATTCCACACCCATGTTAAAGCAAGATCGGCAGGTGTCCTTTTTACAGAAACCTGATTGAGAATATCTGTTACTTCTCCGGGAACATTGGCGGCAAGTTTGCCGCCTCTGAGAGGTTCCATAATTACAACACCAAGTCCTCTTTCATCGGCATATTTTAATCCTTCTGTTCCTGCCTGATACTTATCATCCATATAATTATACTGAATAAGGCAGAATGACCAGTTATAATAATCTACCACTTCTTTAAATAAAGGGAGTTTATCATGGAATGAAAACCCTGCATATTTTATCCGTCCGTCTTTTATGGCACGATCCAGACAATCATTAATAGGAATTTCTTTCAATCCAGGCCAGAACTGGCTCCTTATGGAATGAACCAGATAAAAATCTATATAATCTGTTTCGAGTCTTTCTAACTGTTCATTTAAATACCTGTCAAAATCTTCCTGTGTATTTACAAGCCAGCTGGGAAGTTTTGTTGCAATTTTTACTTTTTTCCTGTATCCGTCTTTCAATGCTTTTGCAACTAAAAGCTCACTGTTTCCTCCTTTTTCAAAACCTGTTCCATGATATGGATAAGCAGTATCTATATAATTTACACCTTCATCAATGGCGTGGCGAATTAACTTTATAGATTTTTCCTCATCAATATCACACATAGCTCCGCCGGGGATAACAGGAAGTCTCATACATCCGAATCCAAGAACGGAAACCATTTCATTTGTTTTTCCGAATTTTCTGTATAACATAAATAATCTCCTCTTTTACGTAAAAATGTTGAGTAGTGAGTTACGTGATGCGTGATGCGTATTTTCACCGGTACAGGGCGACCACAGGGGGGCCTCTACTGGTCACTGGTCACTGCTCACTGCTCACTGGTCACTGCTCACTGCTCACTGCTACATAGCACCTTCCAGAATCTTGCGGCTCACGTCAGGTGTAACTTTTCCTGTTTCCGACAGGGCTGTCATACCATGTTTTTCCAGTGCTTTAATAATATCATCAATCTTATCTGCAGTAATACCATAATCGGACAGACGGGTCTTAATCCCCAGGCTTTCAAAGAAATCTCTGGTTTTACTGATAGCCAGGTTTATACGGCTGTTTTCATCGCCTTCTTTTATATTCCATACCCGTTCTGCATATTGGAGCAGTCTTGCCCGTTTTTGCTCCTTCAGTACAGTCAACAGAGACGGTAGTACAATAGCAAGGGTTTTTCCGTGATCGATTCCGAACATAGCAGTTATTTCATGTCCTATCATATGGGTGCTCCAGTCCTGCGGAACCCCTGCATTGATGGCACCGCTCATAGCCATTGCCGCACACCAGACAAGATTGGCCCTGCTGTCATAATCCTGCGGTTCGTCAATCGTTTTTCTTCCTATTTCGATTAAAGTCTGCAGGATACCCTCTGCGGCACGTTCCTGAAATCTGTTTTCAACAGAGAATGTGCAATATACTTCCATTGTATGAATAAAGGTATCTACAACGCCGTTTGCCACCTGAGTGGCAGGAAGAGAATAGGTCAGAGTAGGGTCTAAAATTGAGAACTTCGGATATACAAGGGGACTTGTAAAGGCATATTTACCATGGTTGTGGCTGATAACACCAAAGGTATTAATCTCGGAGCCGGTTGCAGGTAATGTTACAACTGTAGCCAGCGGTATTGCTTTTTCAACGGGAACGGGGGCAAAACCGAAATATAGCAGTTCTTCTGCATTTTCACCTCCATAGTATGAGGCAAGAGCAATAAATTTAGTTCCGTCCATAACGGAGCCTCCGCCCACTGCAAGTAAGAAATCAATCTTTTCTTTTTTAACAAGTTCGACTGCTTTCATCAGGGTTGTGAACTTCGGATTTGGTTCAATTCCGCCGAATTCAAAAACTTTACGATTTTTCAGACCTTCCAGCACCCTGGTAAGAGTACCGAATTTTTTAACACTTCCGCCGCCATAAAGAACAAGTACAGCCGCATCTTCAGGGACAAGTTTATCCAGTTCGGCAAGACGATCTTTTCCGAAAACTACATGGGTAGGATTGTAAAAATCAAAATCAAGCATATTCTTTACCTCCATAAAGTATTTTTTTTAAACTTACTTGAAAAAATATATTGAATGATCTATAGTGATAGTAACACTTCGAGTTAACTCTAAGTCAAGAGGTTTTAAAAAAAATTTTTTCATATAATTTCAAAGGAGGATTACCGTTGAATTACACAATCAGAGAAGTAGCAGAAAAATTTAATCTTACGGAATACACAATAAGATATTATGATAAAGAAGGGTTACTGCCATTTATCGAACGGAATAAATCAGGGAACAGGATATTCACAGATAGCGACATGGAGTGGCTTAATCTGATTTGCTGTTTGAAAAATACAGGAATGCAGATAAAACAGATCAAACAATATATTGCCTGGTGTATGGAAGGTGAAGAAACATTAGAAATCAGGAGGCAGATGTTTATTGACCACCGTAAAGAGGTTCTAAAACAGATCGATGAATTAAAGAAAAATCTCACTATGATTGACTATAAGATTAAATACTATGATACTGCATGTAATGTCTGCATAAACGGCAATCAGATTACTTTCGGTTCATACAGAGAAGAACTGAGAA
>DAIOEN010000120.1:0-22046 GCA_036746235.1 Vulcanimicrobiota bacterium
TAATCTGAAGAGTTGCTTTCATTACATCTGCCGTCGGGCTTGCCGAACCTGCAACAAGACCATGGGCTATACCTTCTTTAACCAGCATAGAACCGAAATATAAAGGATGAACTATTGTTTCCATGGCTTTTTCAGGTGTCATACCTTTAGCTTTTCTTAATATATAATATTCTTCACCATATTTCTTTATATCAGGAGATTTTTTCGGTTCTATACATGTTACAGTACTGAGATCGAGAGAACATTTTTCTGCAAGTTTCTTTATTTCTTCTTCATCTCCGAGTAGTATTACTTTTGCAATTTCCAGAGAAACTATGTCTTTCGCTGCCTGAATTACCCTCTCATCTATTCCTGCTTCAGGGAGAACAATAGTAGTTTTTTTACTTTTTGCTTTTTCGTAAAATTTTTTAATAAGTTCCATAATTCTGCACAGACTGTGCCATCACTCCTTTTTTATAAATTATTATACTGTCATAATAGACTCCAGTTTTATTTTCTGGTAATTATTATTGTTACTTTTTATTATATCTCTTATGGTACCGAATTTAAAATCATCAATAAGCCTGTTAAATTTGTCTTCACATTCTTTTAAATTTACATAATGGGCAAACTCTTTTGCCCAGGGCAATTTAATCTTCGGATGTTCTATATCCATTTCCCAGCTGTGAAGATAGGATATGGCAGGAATATTGTCGTTATTCAATTTCTTAACCTCTTTTTTTATTATATTATAAGGCAGGAGTCTCATCACCCAGCTCCCTGTAAAAGGTAATTGTCCCATAGGAGATTTGAATGTAGAAGGTGGGAATATATGTAAAAGTCCATTGTCTGTTTCTACCTGATAGGGAAATGGGAGGGCTTCCGGATCTCCTATTATCCAGGAAGGAGTAACGCTGGAATCATAAATTAATCCTTCTTCTTTTATTATATTAAGAGCCCAGTAACTATCTTTTCTTATAGACCATTCAGGCGCTCTGTATCCTGATATGCTCTGCCCAGTTATATCTGTCAGTATTTCTATGGATTTTCTTAAATCTTCTTTAAACTCTTCCCTGGTAAGTTTGTATACTGTTTCATGAGAGTATCCATGTGTTGCAATTTCATGACCTTCAGTAAATATTGTTTTTACCATATCAGGGTAAAGTTCGGCAATATAACCTAATATAAAGAAGGTTCCTTTTATATTTCTTTTTGAAAGCATATTTAAAATTTTTTCTGTACCAATATTTACTCTGCTCTCTAATTCATTCCACATTGCCGGGGAAATAAATTTCTCAACTCCGCAGATATGATACCAGTCTTCGACATCTACAGTAAAAGCATTTAACACGTTCATATATAAGTATAGTTACTACAAATGTTTGTAATAACTTTATTACTTTTCCTCTCTAATAAGCAGTTATTTATCAGCAGAAATTATCTGCTCGATAGGTTTATTATTTTGTCAGAATTCCAAGTTTCAGAAATAAATGTTTTCTCATGTTTTTATCATAAAGAAATGTAAGTCCTGTAAGGATTGTTCCAATTACAGGTAATGGATCTTCCCTGGAAAATATTGCATGAGTTGTATCCTTTGAAAAAAAATTGAAAAAACCCGGCTTCAGACTCAATCTATCAGGATTCGATATGAAATTAAGTATATCTCCCGGGAGAATCCATCTAAATCTTGCACCTATTTTGTAATCTTTTATTTCAGGTGTTTTCTCGTTTCTTGCTACTTTATACAATAAATAGGGAAAATCTATTCCAGAATAGATGGCAAGCTGCAAAGAGCCCCAGAACCTTGGATTAATTTCCATTAAATAAGGTGTATTATCTCTGGGGTCAACTTTGAATTCTACCATAGCCACTCCAAACCAGTTTAATTTGTTTAGAAGTTCTATAGCCATAGCTTCTACTGATGGGCGATGGCAGCTTTCACATAATGTACTTGCCCCTCCTGTTACAGGATATTCCCTTATTCTTCTATGAGTAAAAGATGCAACAAGTTTTGATTCACTGTTGAAAATAGCAGATACTCCAATTGCTTCCCCTCCTGCCGGAATACGTTCCTGTATTAAAGGAAAAGGAAATACACTGTGAACTTTTTTATATTCCCTTTCAAGTTCATGTTCATTATCTATATATACTACTCCTTTGGAACCGGAACTTTCTTTCGGCTTTATGACAACAGGATATTTTATTTTATTCTTTAGAATATTTATTTCATTTAAACTTTCTATTGAGTAAGTTTCAGGGCATGGAATACCATGGGCTGATGCAAACTTCATAAGTGTTCCTTTGTTTATTGCCAGGGAAAGGGTATTTTTATTTACTAAAGGTATGGATATTTTTCTGGAGAGAACATCCATATTATTGAGTATGAGGTTTATTGTATCTTCTTCCATAGGAAATAAAACTGAATGTTTATTTTTTTCTAACTCTTCAATCAGAAATTCTATGAATTTTATTGGCTCTGACTTGACAGAAGGATATCTGATTTTTCTGTTACAGTAATTGGAGAAAAGGGCACAGGCAAGCCTCGTGCTTTCTCCGCAACTGACCTTTATGCCATGTCTTCCAAGAGAACGCACTACTGCAAGGGTTTTATGCCATTTCCCATCTGTTACGAATACGCCTGACATGATTTATAATCTTGATGCCTCTTTTTCATAAAGGTTTTTATTAATTGATTAAAATTTTGGCAGAATGCCTTTTTTCCGTAATGTTTCCAGTTGGGTCTTGAAGTCTTTTTCCAGTGTGAAATCCTTATTTTTCTTTGTAAGATTCAGACCAAGTTTACAGGCATTTGCTGTTTCCTGGTCATTGCCGTCAACACTATAGATATGAGATAGAACTACATAGGTTTTTATATAATAAGGATCTTTTTTTAAGGCTTCCCTGCACAGTACCATACAATCAGCTTTTTTCTGTTCATATTTCTTTTTATATTCCGGGTCATTACGATCGTAAGTACCGAGGTTAAAACTGAGAGATTCAGCTTTTCTTATCAGAGAAGGCACTTCATCCTCCGTCATAGTCTTTTTCATATAATATATACCTATGATTATGCCTGTAATAATTAAGAATAATATAAAACCAAATACAGGATAGGGAAGATTTGCTTTTTTCTCACACGCCGGATGAAAATAAGATTTTTCTTTTATCGGAGCTGTTGGATTATAACTTAATTTACTTATATCATCCGGTGTATTGCAGTAATGACATATTTTTATATATTTTGTTGTGTCATGGTCACATTTTCTACATACATGTCTCCATTCTTTAGTTACTGCTTCTAAATCTATCTGCCCTTCTATGAGTTCTTTTCTTATTTCAACAAGTTCTACTTCCATAGGTGCCTTACATATAGGACATGGGTGAAGAATAATAGTTTTGGGTGCAATATCCATAGGTTTAATCTCCTTAACTTATGGAAGAGTTTTTTATTAATTCAAGATATTATATCATATATCTATTTATAATAAAATATCCCTTTTTTTACTTAAAAAAGGAATTTTATTTTTTTTAAAGAAGATTATTATTTATTGAGATAGTATTTTATAAATATATAATTTAGAGGAAAATTATGGAAGAAAAAATTAAGTTATTAAAAAACAACATCATTTTCTCAGATTTTTCAGAAGAGGAATTGGATAAACTTTCTAATTTTTTTGTGAGAAAGAATTTTTCTGATAAATCTATCATTTTTCGTGAAGGAACTGTAGGAAGAGAACTTTTTTTAATTGAAAACGGGTCAGTGGCAATAACAAAACAGGTTAAAGAAGGAACAGATACTGTAATAGCACGATTTGGTGCAGGAGATTTTTTCGGTGAGCTTACAATGTTTGAAGATTTTACCCGTACAGCTACTGCCAGGGCACAGGGTAAAACATCACTTTTAGTTATTAATCACGATGATTTACTAAATATGCTGGAGAAAGATTCCAAAATGGCTGCAAGATTTTTTATGTCTCTACTTAAAATTTTATCACGGAGAATAAGACAGACCAATCTCTCGCTAAAAGAAGCTATTATATGGGGATTTGAAGCTATGGGGTACAGTGATTAATGATTTTTGAGTGAATAGTGAGTGGTGAGTAGTGAGTGGGAATAATCATTTCACTATTTACTGCTCACCATTCACTAAAGTATTATCATATTTTCCAGACCTGATTTCGCTTCTTTATTACCTGGCTCAATTTCGATAGCTTTATTAAAAGCTCTTACAGAAGCTTTCAAATTTTTCTGTTCACCATATAATCTTCCTAACCTGACATAAACATCTGCAATACCGGGTGACAGGGATAGAATTTTTTCATAATTTTTTATTGCTTCTGATGTGTTTTTACCTTCCTCGTATATTATTGCAAGATTATAATATGCTGACGTTAATTTCGGGTTTAATTCCAATGCTTTTTGATATGATTCTATAGCTTCTTTTGTTTGATTTAATGTTTTATACATATTGCCTATATTGCAGAAAACCATAGGATTGTTACAATTTATCTGGACGGCTTTTTCATATTCCTGGATGGCTTTTTCAGGTTTTTTCTGATTTTTATAGATATTTCCAAGTTTAACATGGACAATATCCAGATTTTTATTCAGTTCCAGTGCTTTATTATACAGTATTATCGCTTCATCTGTTTTCTTTAATTCAGTATAACACTGTGCTACATTACAGTATAATAGAGCTTCATTTTCATTTGACAATAAAGCTTTTTTATAAGCTTCTATAGCTTTTTCTATTTTCCCTTCTTTCTGGTATATTTGCCCTATGTTGAAAAATATACTGATTAATTCCGGATCAAGTTCTGAAGCTTTTTTGTATATTTCAAGGGATTCTTTCCACTGATTCCTGACAAAATAAATATTTCCCAGTTCTACATAAGATTGAGAATGATTTTCATCAAGCTTTATTGTATATTCAAAATATTTCTTTGCTTCGTCCAGATTTCCCAGAAGATAACAGGTTTTTCCTGTATGGTAATTTATTAATGGTACATCTGGATTTATATTAAGGGCATCCATATATTTTCTGAATGCTTCTTCAATAAGTCCCTGTTTCTCATATAATAATCCCAGTCTGTAATAAATATCTGCCACGTTTGGATCCAGCTCAAGCATTCTGTTATATATAGTAATAGCTTTTTCTGTTTGATTGTTATTCTCATAAATTACAGCAAGGTTATTGTAAGCCATTATATTATCAGGTGATAATTTTATTACTTTTTTATAATGACCAGTTGCTTCTTTAATATTATTTTTATTTTTATAGATATTTGCCAGTTCTAAATGTGCTTCAGAAATAGATGGATCTAATTCCAGTGCTTTTTTATATTCTATTATGGCTTTCTCTGAATCACCCTGATTGTTATAAACAGAACCGAGTCCGTAATGGGCAATAGCAAGTTTCGGCTCTGCCTCAATTGCTTTTTTATATTCTTCCATTGCACAGGAGTATTCTTTTTGTTCTTCATGAGCTGCGCCGAGCCTGTAGTAGGCCAGGGCAAACGTCTGATCTACTTCCAGTGCTTTTTTGTACTCTATTATGGCTTTAGCTAATTTTCCCTGGTTTTGATATATAACTCCAAGACTGCAGTGAGCAGAAGCATTTTTAGGATCTAATATGATTACTTCCTGAAATTTTAAAATTGCTTCTTCTTGTCTTCCCAGGGAAGAATATGCTATCCCCAGTCCGTTATGGGCTGAAGCAAGTTCCTGATCAAGTTCTATCGTTTTATTAAAAATTTCTATGGCTTTTTCGAAATCTTCCAGTTTTAAGTATATAGCACCGAGTTTATTATAGGCAGAAACCTTTTCTGGAACCAGGTTTATTATAGTATTTAATATCTCTATTGCTTCTTCTATATTATCAATATTAATAAGACATGTACTTAATATGTCATATGTCGATACGGATCTGGGGAGGATCATTATAACTTTCCGAAATTCTCCTATGGCTTCTTCATATTTTTCCTGATTATAATAAATCATACCAAGATCAAAATGGGCTGAAGCCAGTTTGGGATCCAGGTTTATAGCCTGTAATAGTTCTAACATAGCATCCTGGATATTTCCCTGTTTTACATAAGCTTTTGCTATACTGTTATGGGTTATTGCAGAATCGGGATTAATTTTTAAAGCTTTATTGAAGTATTCCATACCTTTTTCCGGATTATTTTCATTGAGAGCAATATTGCCGAGTCCTACGAGGGAATAGATATCTTCAGAATCTATTTTCAATGCTTTTTTATGGTATTTTTTTGCTTCTTCATATTTACCTAATTTACAGCATGTATTTCCGAATGCATTAAGACTATATATATCTTTTTGCATAGCTTTGACAGACTTTTCAAATTCTTCTATGGCTTTTTCAAAATTTTCTTCTTTATAATATATATTCCCCAGATTATAATGAACTTCACCTTCTGTAGGATCTATACTTAAAGCCCTTTCGTAATTTTTTATAGCCATATCAATCTGTTCTTTATGCTGGTAAATTCTGCCAAGTCGGAACAGAGCTGTTGTGTCTTCTTTGCCACTGGCAATTATTTTCTGATATTTTATAAGTTCTTCATCAAGATTGTATAGATTGGGATTATAGAAGGATGCCGACTTTTTTTTCCGTGGAACCAGGTCACGTAATTTGTCAAACATTTAGTAAATCCTTTCTTGTTTCTTGATGAAAATATGTTAAATAATTCAATAAAATTAAGAAAAATCCTCTTTTGTCTGTAAAAAGAATGGTCTGTAGATTTTTACGTGAATTGATAATTTAAAGGTATAGGAATTTATATGAGAATCGTAACGCGTTACGCGTCATCTTTCACGAATATTATATTCTTTAATTCTTCTATAAAGGGTCTGGCGACTTATACCGAGCATTCTCGATGCCCTGCATTTATTTCCTTCAGATTTTACGAGTGTTTCAATTATGGTACCACGGTTATCCCAGTTATTTTCTCCATTACTATTTAACATATCTCTAAAATCTTCAGGCAAATCTTCAGGTAATATAAGAGAATTACGGCATAAGATACAGGCATGTTCAAGTGCATGTTCCAGTTCTCTTATATTACCGGGCCAGTTGTATTTCATAAAAAGTCTTTCTACTTCTTCTGATATATGTGTAATATGTTTATTAAACCTGTTATTAAATTTCCTGAGAAAATGTAATATTAATAATGGAATATCTTCTTTTCTTTCTCTGAGAGGCGGTACTTTAATTTCTATCACTTTAAGACGATAGTAAAGATCTTCACGAAAGGTTCCGTTTCTTACTTTTTCTTTTAAATCCTGATTTGTAGCAGCAATAATAAGGACGTCTACTTTAATAGTTTTATTATCTCCAACCCTTTCAAATTCATAATTTTCCAGGACTCTTAAAAGATGTAACTGAACAGAAGGAGAAATATCTCCTATTTCATCCAGAAAAATTGTTCCACCATGGGCCATTTCGAATCGACCGATTTTATCCCTGAAAGCTCCAGTAAAGGAACCTTTTACATGACCAAAAAGCTCACTTTCAAGCAAGTTTTCAGATAAAGAAGAACAGTTTACCCTTACAAAAGGTTTACTACTTCTCTCTCCTTTATAATGAATAGCTTCTGCCACGAGCTCTTTTCCTGTACCACTTTCTCCAGTTACAAGGACTGTGGTCTGAACAGAAGAAAGAGCTTCTATAAGGGAATAAATCTTCTGTATTTTTTCACTTTCACCTGTTATATTATGGAAAGCCTGTCTTGCTTCCAATTTTTTCTCCAGTTCAGCCACATGGGTTTCATCTCTTATTACTATAATTACACCTGAACATATACCATCTGGATCTATAAGGGGAGCAGTATTAAGAGTCAAAATTTTCTTATCCTTCACTTCAATACGATTTATCTTAACAGGTTGTTTCTTTATCAGAGTATCCTTTAATATATTGATAAACCTGTCACCCTTAATAAAAGAAGAAAAAGGTTTACCTATAATGTCACGGGAAAAACCAAATATTTTTTCTATAGAAGGATTGATTTCTGTTATATTCATATCTTTATCTACCGTAATTATTCCTTCTTCAAGACAGCTAAAAATTGTTTCCACGTTGGAACGATATTTCTCTTTCTCCTTATTAAGTGCCTGTTCTTTCATTGTTATATCAAGGTGGTGTTTATAAAGTGCTATTTCTATAGTCATATGAAGTATTTTTTCATCGAAAGGTTTAATAATGTATCCGAAAGGTGCTGTTAATTTTGCTCTTTCAAAGGTTTTTTTATCTTCATAGGCAGTAATATATATTACAGGTATATTATAAAATCCGGTTAATTTTTCAGCAACTTCTATTCCATCCATAGGACCTTTTAACCTGACATCCATAAGGACTAAAGATGGTTTTTCTTCCAAGATTTTCTGCAGTGCTTTTTCCCCTGAAGAGACTGTACCAATTACCTTATAACCAAGATTACTTAACATTTTTTTCATAGTCATTGCTACAATTTTTTCATCTTCCACTATTAAAATTTTTATTTTCATCTAATTAATAACCTCATAAGGCATAATAACAAAGAAGATAAACCATTAGTCATAAGGAATATTTAAAAGATACTATAATTCGTGAAAAGTCATATATTTAATTATCGTCACATCAGTATAAGATCTTTAAAGAATAATAACAATATAAATTATTAAATAATTGTAAGCGTTCAGCAGTTAGCTATCAGCTATCAGCTAAAGATTACAGGCTCTGATTATATAAATAGTCTAAAAAAATAATATTTAATGACATTTACTATGTAATTCTAATAAAAGCTGACTGCTCACTGCTGATAGCTGAACGCTTACAAATAATTTAAGGGTATAGGAATGTTCATTTTTAATGGCGAAAAATAAGGCTTTAGATGACAATTAAGAAGAGGTAGTTTATCTAAATAATATTGTGCCATGGTACAAAAAATGTAACTCCTATAGTGTAACTTGGTACAGTTTTTTATACATGTTAAACAATCCTCTCCAAAGGTTCTCATAGATTTATTTCTCTGTAAATAGAAGATGTATAACAGCCATGACCGGCCTGTCACAACGAAGAATGAGAACTATCCTCTCTTCACCCTTCACCATTCACGATTCTCATATAATTATTTTTGTATCTACTGGCACGTAACCTGCTTTATAATTTTAAATATATGGGATGTTAATTTCTTTCATAATTCTCGCGTTACGCGTTACGCATCACTATAATAAAAAATATAAGGAGGGTCTTACATGCTGAGTAATATTAAAATAGGCAGAAAGCTTATAGGTGGATTTTTGATAGTATCTTTTATATCCGCTCTTATAGGTATTATTGGAACGGTGAATATTTATACCATTGCCAAAAATAATACACATTTATATGAGAATACTACTGTTCCAATATCAGAATTACTCAATGTATCCGTAGCTTTTCAGCTTGTCAGAATTAATATGATAGAAATGATTAATGCCAATAATCAGGAAGATATAAAAAAATATGGAGATGAAATACCGGAGCTTTCTGCAGAAATAACAAAAAATATAGAGGATTTTGAAAAAAGGATTTTATCTGATGAAGATTTGAAAAAGGCCAATGAAGAATTCGGTGAATCAAGAAAAATTTACAGAGCACATCTCAATACTATGAGAGAACTTGCAACGGCAAATAAAGATGCAGAAGCTATGGCATTACTCAGAGGAGATGCCTATAAATCTGCCATGACAGAACAGGATACAATAAATAAACTTGTGGTTATTATGATTGATAAGGGTAAAGAAGCATCGAAAAATAATGTAGCTATAGCCCGTAATTCAATGATTATGATGGTATGTATCATAATTATGGGTATGGTCATTGCAATAGGTCTGGCTATCTATTTCGGTAAGAATATTGGCACCATAATAAATGATTTATTAAGTGAAATAAATTATCTCTCGGCTTCTGCTGTTTCCGGAAAACTTGATGCCCGTGGCAATGCTGAAAAAATTAATTTTGAATTCAGACCTGTAGTAGAAGGGTTTAATAATACTCTTGATGCAGTAATAGGCCCTCTGAATGTGGCAGCAGAATATGTTGACCGTATCAGCAAGGGAGATATTCCTCCGAAGATTACAGATAAATATAATGGTGACTTTAATGAAATAAAAAATAATCTCAATACATGTGTTGATGCTATAAATGCCCTTGTATCGGATGCGAATATGCTCTCAAAAGCTGCAATGGAAGGGAAACTGGATATAAGAGCAGATGGAGGAAGACACAGCGGGGATTTCAAGAAGATTATAAATGGAGTGAATGGCACTCTTGACGCAGTAATAGGTCCTTTAAATATGGCAGCAGAATATGTTGACCGTATCAGCAAGGGTGACATTCCTCCAAGGATTATAGATAACTATTACGGTGATTTTAATGAAATAAAAAATAATCTGAATGAACTCATTGATTCTTTAAACAATGTATCCTATATAGCAGGGGAGATTGCAGAAGGAAACCTGAAAGTTGAAGTAATTCCAAGGTCCGGAGAAGATACTCTTATGAAGAGATTAAAAGAAATGGTTTCTTATCTGCAGGAGATTGCTGCAATTACCAATGATCTGGCCGGTGGTAACCTTATGGTTAAGGTAAATATGAGATCAGAAAAAGATATGCTTATGAAATCTCTTGACGAAATGATTACAAACCTCAGAGATGTTGTTATGAACGTTCGTAATGCATCGGATAAGGTTGCTTCCGGAAGTCGCGGCATGAGTTCTTCTTCTGAAGAGATTTCTCAGGGTGCCACACAGCAGGCCGCTTCTGCAGAAGAAGCGTCTGCCTCTATGGAAGAAATGACTGCAAATATAAAGCAAAATGCAAGTAATGCACAATTTACTGAAAAGATCGCTATAAAAGCTTCTGATGATGCCAGAGAAGGAGGCAAAGCAGTTGCTCAGACTGTTAACGCAATGAAAGATATTGCGGGGAAGATCTTTATTATTGAGGAGATTGCAAGGCAGACAAATATGCTTGCCCTTAATGCGGCTATTGAAGCTGCAAGAGCAGGTGAACATGGTAAAGGCTTTGCAGTTGTGGCTGCTGAAGTAAGAAAACTTGCAGAACGCAGTCAGGAAGCTGCCAAAGAAATAAGCCTTCTGTCAACTACCAGTGTGGAGATTGCAGAAAAAGCAGGACAACTGTTTGAAAAAATTATTCCAGATATACAGAAAACGGCAGAACTGGTTCAGGAGATAAATGCTGCAAGTAATGAGCAGAATTCCGGTGCGGAACAGATTAATAAAGCCATACATCAACTTGATCTTGTAATTCAGCAAAATGCCGGTTCAGCTGAAAAGATGTCTTCTACTGCTCAACTTCTGTCAGAGGAAGCGCAGGATTTACAGAAAATTATATCTTTCTTTAAGCTGGAAACTTCTGCTGTAAGATTTATGTCCGGTCCACTTCATGATGACGGCGGAAATGGAAAAAAAGCTTTACCTTCTTTAACTCAGAAAAAACTGCCTGTTGATAAAAAAGCTCTCGATAACAGGGCTGTAATAACTCTTGCCACATCAGACACTCATGACGATGATTATATGAGATTTTAAACCTTATTATAGTCAGGTCACTTTTTAGAAAAATAATCAGGGAGGTAATATATGAAAGACATTAAAATTCTTATAGTCGAAGATGAATGGATTGTTGCAAAAAGTATAAAGAAAATGCTTTGCAACTTTGGTTATAATGTTTCTTATATAGCTTCATCAGGGGAAGAGGCTATCAAAAGAGCAGAAGAATTGAAACCTGATCTTATTCTTATGGATATTATTTTAAAGGGTTCTATGGATGGTATAGAAGCTTCCATGAAGATAAAATCTCTTTTCAATATTCCTGTTATATATCTTACTGCCAATGCTGATGAAACTACTCTTGAAAGGGCAAAAATATCAGAACCTTATGGCTATATCCTGAAGCCCTTCGAGGAAAGGGATCTTCAGATTTCCATATATATGGCTCTCTATAAACATTCTATGGAAAATAAATTGAGGGAAAGTGAGGAACGATTTCGACTCATGGCAGATACTGCTCCTGTGATGATATGGGTTACAGATTGCGAATTCAAGTATATATATTTAAGTAAACCATGGCTTATCTTTACCGGTGGTTCTCTGGAAGAAGAAATTTCCAAAGAATTTCTTCAGGATATCCATCCAGAAGATTTTGAGAAATCTTTTGATATTTATAGAAAAGCCTTTGTTGCCAGAGACAGTTTTCGCCTGGAATATAGAAAAAAGGATTTTTCCGGTCTATATCACTGGTTTTTAGATACAGGTGTTCCCAGATTTACTTCTGATAGTGAATTTATTGGTTATATAGGATCTGCCATTGATATTACAGAGAGAAAAGCTATAGAAGAAGAACATATAAAGCTTATTTCATCTATAGAACAGAGTGGAGAAAGTATTATAATAATTGATACAAACGGTATTATTAAATATGTCAATTCCGGTTTTGAGAAGCTATGCAGCTATTCCCGTAATGATGTTTGTGGCTCTCATATCAATATTCTTCAGAGAGATAGAAATTGTATCCCTTTTTATGATGATATATGGGATGCTATTAAAGACAGGCAGGATATATGGTCGGGACATATTGTAATCAAAAAGAAAAATGGCAACCTTATAGATATGGAAGGAACCTGTGCTCCTATTCGTAATAAAGAGGGAATAATTATTAACTATGTGTCTGTAATGCATGACATAACGGAAAAACGTAAAATAGAAAAACATTTGAGACAGTCACAAAAAATGGAAGCTCTTGGTACGCTTGCAGGAGGTATTGCTCATGATTTTAATAATGTACTCAGTGGAATTATAGGTTATATGGAACTTATTGAACTGGGTCTTCCAGAAGACAGCAAATATTATCAATATTTACAGAAAGCTCTTTCAGGTTCTATGAGAGCCAGGGATTTAGTCAGCCAGATCCTTACGTTCAGCCGTCAGAGTGAACAGCAATTCAGAGTTATTAATGTAATTCCTATAGTAAAAGAGGTAATTAAATTTATCAGAGGAACCTTCCCGAAATCTATAGATATACGGCAGAATATAAAAGTTACTTCAGATGCAATTACAGGTGATCCGACTCAAATCTATCAGGTACTTATGAATCTTTTAACGAATGCCTTTCATGCCATAGGAGAAGAAAAAGGGCTTATTGAAATAAGTTTGAATGATCTTGATCTTACCGTGAATGATATGGCAAAATATCCAGGTTTGAATCCCGGAAATTATATTGAATTAAGTGTCAGAGACACAGGCTGTGGTATGGAACAGAATGTAATTGACAGAATTTTTGAGCCTTTTTTTACTACCAAAAAACATGGAGAAGGAACAGGTATGGGTCTTGCGGTGGTCCATGGTATTATTAAAAGTCATGGAGGATTTATCTTTGTTTACAGTGAACCATTACATGGAAGTATTTTTCAAATACTTTTTCCGAAGATTGAAAGTAGAATTAAAGAGGTAAAATATCCTGTTTCGTCTATTCCTAAAGGTAAAGGGCGTATACTTTTTGTTGATGACGATGAAGATATGGTTAATCTCGGACAGGAATTACTGCAAACACTTGGTTATGACTTTATAAGCAGAACAGCCAGTAAAGAAGCACTGAAACTGTTCAGTTTGAATCCGCATTACTATGATTTAATTATAACAGATCAGTCTATGCCTGATATGACAGGTATAAGGCTTACTGAAGAGGTGCTGAAGATTAGAAATGATATGCCTGTTATACTCTGTACCGGTTTCAGGGATATACCTTCTGAAGAAGATTTTAAAGAATATGGTATCAGGGATATTATTCTTAAACCTGTCAGATTAAGGGAGATTGCAGAAAAAATTTATAATACACTCTATAATCATAAAGTTTTAACTTCTTAGCCAGAAACTAACTATAATTTTACATTATAATTATAATATATTATTATATTAAGAATAATTATAAAAAAAGGTGTATCATTATGAATAATAAAAATATTCTTATAGCAGATGACGACAGAGAAATTTTATCTTTTTATGAACAGCTGTTCGATGAGTTTAATTATCTTCAGGTAGAGGATGGGAATGAACATTATAAGATAAAAACCTTTGAAGACGGACTGTATCTCCTGGACTATTTTCAGAATGAATATAAAAAGGGCAAAAAGGTTCCTCTCTGTATACTGGATATGAAAATGAATCTCCTTGACGGTTTGAGAACTGCCAGACTTCTGAGACAGGTTGAACCTGATATAATTATCGTCATTATCACTGCCTATCTTGATGAAATATCTTTTGATACTATAAAAGAGAATTTAAAAAATGATATATATTACATAAAAAAACCTTTCAACCAAAAAGAGTTTTATTGTCTTGTAGATTCTCTCATTAAAGGCTGGAACAAGAAAGAAGAACTTAAAAATAATGAAGAAATGTATCGGAGAATATTCGAATCTTTTCAGGATCTTTATTGCTGTACAGATATGAACGGTATTATTACATTAATTACTCCTTCTGTATTATCTCACTGTGGTTATGATATTGATGAATTGACAGGTAATTCTATTTTGAAACTTTATGCAAATCCTGAGGAATACCAAGGCCTTTTCAAAGAGTTAAAAAAATTATCCAGTGTTAACGGATATGAAGTAAAGTTTTTGTCAAAAAACGGAACTGTTGTTCATATGTCAGTAAATGCACAGATTATTTATGATGAGTCCCATTCTATTCCTTTATCCATTCAGACAATATATCATAATATTTCTAACCGGAAGAAATGGGAAGAAGAACTGATAAAATATCGTTCCAGACTTGAAGATATGGTAAAAGAAAGAACAAGAGAACTTCAACGGTTAAATAAAAAATTGGAACATGAAATTTTTGAACATATAAATGCAGAGGAAAAAGCCAGATGTTCCCTTCAGGAAAAAGAAACACTTCTTAAAGAAATTCACCACAGAGTAAAAAATAATCTTCAAATTATTTCAAGTCTTTTATATCTCCAATCTGATTCTATTTCAGATAAAGATGACAGGGAAAAAGTCAGAGATAGTCAGAACAGGGTAAAATCCATAGCTATAGTTCATGAAAAATTATATAATTCCAGAGATTTTTCAAGAATAGATTTTCATGAATATGTAGAATCTCTGGTTTCTTATTTATTGGGTACCTATAATATAAATAAGGATTTTATAAAGGTAAAAATAAAAATAAAGAATATATATCTTGATATAGAAAAGGCAATTCCATGTAGTCTTATTATAAATGAACTTGTTACGAATTCTCTGAAATATGCCTTCCCTGAAGGGAAAGGTGAGCTTTCCATTGAAATGTGCAGGAAAGATCATAAATATCTGCTTAAAGTTAAAGATAACGGAACAGGTTTACCTGATGATATTGATCTTGAAAATATAAAAACTCTTGGTATGGAACTGATATTTAATTTATCGGAACAGATTGAAGGCACAGTAGAGATTGTCAGAGATAAAGGAACGGCCTTTAATATTGTTTTTCCTTTTCAATAAATTTTCTGGTCCGGTACTAACGGCCATGATCGTTTCGATCACAACGAAGTATGAGAATCTGTTACTCCCGTCACGCATTACGATTCTCAGGCAATATTCAGGAGTAAAGATGAAAAAAGATGAAGAGAAAACAAAAGAAGAACTGATAGAAGAATTAAAGAATTTACGAAAAGAGACAAAAAAACTTGAGTTTTTCAAAGAGTCCGAACATAGATACAGAATGATAATAGAAAATATTTTTGATGTTGTATATGTTTACAGATCGGACGGTATAGTTACTTTTGTTACATCCAATGTATTTTTTCTTGCAGGTTATTTGCCTGAAGAGATTATGGGGCATAATATAACCGAGTTCATTTATCCTGATGATATAGAAGCTGTTCTTGCTGACTTTGGTGAATCTCTGATTTCAGGGAAAATTTCTCCTACTTATTGTCGTCTCGTGACAAAAGGAGGAGAAATTGTCTATATAGAAGAAATAGCAAGACCTTTACTCGATAAGAGGGGAAATGTATCTCAATTTATCGGTATTATTCGTAATATTACGGATCGTAAACTGGCAGAGGAAGCATTGAAACGGAGTGAAAGGTTATTCAGAAGTTATTTTGAACTGCCTTTGACTGGTATTGCTATTATTTCACCTGATAAAAAGTGGATTGCCGTAAATGATAAACTGTGTGATATTCTTGGATACACAAGAGATGAACTGTTAATGCTAACATGGCCTGATATTACAGTTCACGATGATCTTATCAGAGAAATGGCTGATTATGAGAAAATGCTTTCAGGAGAATTAAAAATCAATAATCTGGAAAAGAGATATATAAAAAAAGACGGAACTATTATTTATACAAAACTCAGTTCTACATGTGTAAGAAAATCCGATAATTCTGTCGATTATATTGTTGCATTAATAGAAGATATTACAGGACGTAAAATGATAGAGGAAGAATTGATTAAATATCAAAATCATCTTGAAGAACGTGTCATAAAAAGGACAGAGGAATTAAACCTTATAAATAAGAGACTTAAAAAGGAAATAGAAGAAAGAAAAATAGCAGAGGAAAAATTGAAATCTTCCCTTCAGGAAAAGGAAATCCTCCTTAAGGAAATACATCACAGGGTAAAAAATAATCTTCAGATTATTTCAAGTCTCCTCTATATTCAGAGTGATTCTATCCACGATAATATTGCCCTTACTAAATTTAAAGAAAGTCATAGTCAAATAAGATCTATAGCGCTGGTTCATGAAAAACTATATCAATCTACTGATCTGTCCAGAATTGATTTTGCCGAATATATTCAGAGTCTTTCATCGTATTTGTTCTATACATATAATGCAAATAACAGGCTGGTAAAATTAAGAATCCAGGCCGATAATGTTTATCTCCCTGTTGATAAAGCAATACCATGTGCTCTTATTATAAATGAATTAATTACAAATTCACTTAAACATGCCTTCCTGAAAGAGAATAAAGGTATAATATCTATTAAATTGTATGAAAAAGATAGTAAATACATATTGCAGTTCAGTGATAATGGCACAGGTTTGCCTGAAGAACTTGATATTCATAATGTAAATACTATAGGTCTTGATCTTATAATTAATCTGGTAGAGCAGATTGATGGTATTTTAGAACTTGATACGAATAAAGGTACATCTTTTAAAATTACGTTCCCCCTGTGAACTTCCAGAGTTACAGATTGTATTTGATAGTGTTTTTTACGACAGGTAAATTCACACCTGTCGTAAAAAAACACGATCTTTACAGAAAAAAACACACAATCAATTTGCAATAATAATAAAAACCTTGTATAATATATTACCGAAATTAGAGGTTTATAAATAGATGATTGTACAAAACCTATTAGGTGACTGCCTGTGTTTGGCAGGGCAAATATGTGAGTATTGTAAGCGAATTCCTAATAATTGTACATATATCGAAAGACTCGGGCTGGAGTCTTTGAGTAATATTACTCTAAAAGCCCATGCTGATAGTGAAGCGATAGCAGAACGAGCAGTGGTGGGACCAGTCATGTGATAAAATATTGGTTAATTATATTAATGGGGGGGCTCATATGGCAGAGGACGAAAAATATCAGAAACTTTTGAAGTATCTTACTCCCAGAAGTCTTTGCTGGATAATACATGATTTATTAACTCAAAGAGAATTACAGGTACTTTTAAATAAATCCGGTATTAAATATGGTGGTAGAGAATTTAGCTCTATACCTTCCAATGTTATAGTAGAAGATCTTGCACAGCTTTTCTTTAAAAAATCCGATTTTGGTAATTTTATGACCAGGACTTTTTTAAAGAAGAGATTAAAAGAGAAAAGTAAATTGATAAAACTGGATCTTCCTGCTATTAAAGACTATACAGGTGATTGTAAGAATATTTTCAACCAGAACAGAGTCGGAAAAGTTCTGTGGGTTATTCTGACGGATGAAAGACCTGATGTTAATGATTATGGTCTTGAATTTATTCAGCATGTTGAAAATATAATAAGATCTATGGAGAAAAAAGAAGTAAGAAAAGTGAAAAAAGTTTCCAGACCCAAACAGGAAGCAGGTAAATCGAAAGATGATAACCTGTACAGGGAACAGATTAAAAAACTGGAAGAAAAACTTAAAAGTCAGGAGAATACACTTAATCAGCTTTCAGAGGTTAATAAAAAATTTAGAAAGGATACGACAAATCTTAATCAGAGAATTGAGCTGTTACAGAAAGAAAAACAGAAAATTTTTGAAGAACTTGAAGATGCCAAAAAAGCTCTTTTTGATCAGGAAATGCTTTTTAAAGATAAAAAAAGACTTGAAAAGGAAAGTAAAGAACTCAGAGAAACTCTCAATGATCAGCATGATATATACAGTTCATTAATTCTGCTTCAGAGAAAAAATTTACAACTCAGAGGAGATCTTATCAGGGCAGAAATAAAATATAAAAAGGTCCAGAGACGCATTATTCCTGAAAGTCATGAAGAAATTCAGACCGCTACAGATAACCCGAGAGTCGGCGTTTTTGTAGATGTTCAAAATATATATTATGGTGCTAAAATTGGCTATCAGGCAAAATTAAACTTTGAGACTCTTTTAAATCTTGTTACTAAAGACAGAGAAATAGTAACGGCCATAGCTTATATAGTTCAGACCCCGGAAATAAATCAGGATGAATTTATAAAAACCCTGGATAGAGTCGGTTATACGGTAAAATCAAAAGATCTAAGGCGTAGAGCCGACGGATCTGCTAAAGGAGACTGGGATCTGGGTATTGCTATGGATATAATATCCCTGCAGGACAGACTCGATGTTGTTGTTCTTGTAAGCGGAGATGGTGATTTTACCGAGCTTATAAAAGTTCTTAAGAGAAGTAACATAACTGTGGAAGTAGCAGCTTTCCAGCATAATACATCGAGAGATTTGATTGAGATTGCAGATACTTTTTATCCGATGGAAGAAGATATGATAATTGTATAAAGAACAGGGGGGAAATGTTCCGGGATTATTTTTTGTGTAATACCACAAATTTTATTGAAATCTCCGGAATTTTTATGGAAGATTTTAACTATGAAGATTTTTCCTGGGATATGGTGAAATCTGAAAGTAAAGCTCTGGCCGGATATATTGCAGAGAAAATTCCCATGGAATTTACCTTTCTGGACGGAGAAATACTGATTGGAACAATAAAATGGTTTGATGAGATGAGTCTTGGTATTTTAAATGACAGTCAGGAAGAAATTTATATTGATAAACGTTATTTGAAATGGTTTAAACCTCTGATTAAGTCGTAGGGTATGACGGGTAATGAGTTTTTCGATTGTGTCTTAAAATTCATTACCTGTCAGTACTCATTATTTTATCTATAGTAGACAGTAATTTTTCTCCTGCTCTGTGCCATGTAAAAGTTTCCCTGGCTTTAAGAGAGCCTTTTATTCCGATTCTTTCCATCAGTTCAGGATTCTCTGCCAGTCTTAATATGGCATGGGCCAGTTTTTCTTTATCTGCCGTGTTACATAGTATTCCATTTATGTCATGATCTATAATTTCCCTTATACATGGTATATCGGAAGCTATTACCGGTCTTCCGCAGGACATATATTCAAGTATTTTTAAAGGACAGCACCCCTGTATTAAATTTCTCTCCGAATATTCCAGAGGAGAAACGCATATATGTGATTCAGCTATTATAGAAGCAACCATGTCTTCTTCTACCGGGTCAAGGAATTTTATATGTTTCATAAGATTTAATTGAGATGCATAATCTATGAGCGGTTTTTCAAATTTTTTCTTTCTGTCAGAGAGGATGTTTAATATAAAATGTTTCCTCTTTTCTTTTATTATATAAAGGGCATCGAGTAAAGAAAATATACCCTGCCACGGGGTAAGAGTGCCTACATAAAGAATGGTCAGAGGTAAACATGGCATGGGACATACTTTAAAGATATCCGTATTAACGCCGTTTGGGATAATTTTTACTTTATCTTCTATTATTCCGAGAGATGTAATGTAATCTCTTATTACTCCGGAAGGACATATAATAAAATCCGCATCTTTAAGGCAGATTATTTCGTTAAGACGGATTTTTTTCAATATCTGTTTATTTTTCAGTTGCAGATAGTGGTAGGGAAGTTCTATAGACGGAAAACCGTTTGCTTCATACAGAGTCTTATATGATTTATTTTTTTTACTTACAATAGAAATTCCGTCCCAGACAGAACGAAAATGAACTAAATTATAATCCATGTTTAATTCTTTTTCTACTGCTCTCGAAAAAACAAGGGTTTTCTTTAAAAAATTATCTTCCTCTATTATTACTCTTTTTATTTCTGCTCCCATATAAATATCTTTTTCTTTTTGACCTTTACCGGCAGGTACAAAAAGAGTAACATTATAACCATGTTCTGTCAGGGCTTTTGTAAAATGTGAAATATGGACACTTGCCCCTTTGGGAGCAGGAACTGTGTCGAAAGATGTATAGAGAATTTTCGGCATAATTTTTTTAATTGTGAATGGTGAAGAGCAATCCATACTCTTCACCATTCACATGTTAAATCATAGGGAACCATCTGGGTAATTTAACAGGTTCCATCTTGAAAAGTTCTTTATCTTCTTCACTCACATATGTTCCGGGAACCATTAATTCAAAGGCATGTTCACCGAACCATTCATCACACATAATAAAATACCCTTTTTTACCATGTTCATTACCCCAGCTGTTTTCTATTTTCCATTTTGTCGGTTTGTTATTAACCAGATCTACTCCTGAAAGAACCATCATATGATTCATAAAAGACTGACAGTAATCAATTCTCATGCCTTTATCAAGGTGGAATTTCTTTTGAAAGACGAGATTATAATCATAAAGATCCGAACATAAGAGCCCTTCTTTTGTATTGCTTTCCTGAAGAACATCACAGCCGAACATAGATGCTTTATTGTCTTTAAGCATTTTTACCGCATAATTTCTCAATTTTTTAAAGGGAAGATTGAGAGCTTTTAATTCTTTACCGCCTGTCATATAGGCTGCATGTTCTATCATATAGGTCTTATTGAAAGGGGTTTTTTCCGAAGGACAGCTCCAGAGTATATAAACATCATCCACATCAAGAGGAAGATATTTTTTTGCAAATTCCACAGGAGTTATACCTCTTTCTCTATGAAAATTTTTATCGCTGTCTCTGTAAGCCCAGTCGAATTTTTCAGGAGGCACTCCGAGGAATATGGATAGTATTCTATAGAAATCATCCAGAAATTCCATTTTTTTCTTTCTTATCTGTTCAGTATTTTTACCGTCTTTATGCATTTTTCTTATAATTGCAGTACATTCTCTTAATTTACTGTAAAGCATAGAATTCAGAAATTTGGAATTTTCCAGATTGAAGGTATTTGGCATGACCGATTTTGGTATGAGTCCGTATTTTTTTACCAGATTTGCAATCATATGCCATTCACCGTCATCAGGAACGGGGTTTTTAAGGAGGAAATTCATAAGCCTGTCATCAAGATCTCTGTCCAGAAATTCAATCATAAGTTCAAGAAAATAATTTGCCTTTTCGATTTTATCCCAGAATACGAGATGGTTTGCGGAAAATTCAAAATCTTTTATTTTGAACGTCTCTTTAGTCATTGTTCGAAACCAGTTAAGTCCTGCAAAAAGCCAGCATGTATTTGCCTGTTTCTGGGCAGTGACTTCCGATTGTTCGATTTCATTGGAAAAACAGAAATTTACATTATTCAGTATGTGTCTGTTTATTGTTATATCCTGAATATTTCCCCTTGTAACGGCGTTCATGAGCACTTTATTTGAAGTGTCTGACGTGAAATTTTTCTGAAATTTTTCTATGTGTTTTTTTTCCAGCAGATGGTTTTTTTCTGTCATAATAAATTACTCCTCTGTATATATTTAAGATTATTTTGAATATATATTATAGCAGCAGTTTATTCTTTTTTTCAATCTTTTTCCCGATTTTGCAGCGATGAAGAGTAAATTTTTTTCAAGTCTCCTCCGAGTAGATTTTTTACTCT
>DAIOEN010000121.1:0-21957 GCA_036746235.1 Vulcanimicrobiota bacterium
TTTTATGAAGGAGAGATTGTTTTGTAGTGGCTGTACCTATATCATGCAGATATCCCGCCCATTCCAGCAACTGAATTTTATCTTCTGAAAGGCCCAGAATTCTGGCGGTTTTTATAGCTCTCTGTGTTACTCTTATAGAGTGTCCCTTCCAGTATTTATCTCTGTCTTCAATAGCTTCTATCAATATTTTAAGTATTTTAAAAAGACTGTCTCTCTGTCTTCGAAATATTTCTTTATCAACGAGGAGTTCTTCCATAAGATATTTTCCTTTTCACTCACTACTCACCATTCACTCATTAATTATGAATTGTTATAAAGTTACTATAAATTATATCATGCCATATAAAATTTAACAATTTATATAAAATTTTTATAATCAATCTTCCCATTATTTTTTTATAAACCTTTTGACGGAGGATTTTTTTACACTTTAGAGAATATAAAAAAAACCTTAATCTGTTAATAATAGGAGGCAATTATGGGCAACATATTAATTGTTGATGATGAGGAAGACATTGCATATGCTATGAAAAGACTTCTCGAAGAAGAAGGTTATGAAGTAAGCACTGCAATTAACTGCAGCGAGGTATCAAAAATGCTGGAAAAAGAATATTATGATGCAGTTCTTGTAGAGCTTTTTTTAAGAGAAGAAGACGGATTTCAGGTTCTTGAAGCTGTTCAGGAAATGGACGATGAATTACCTTTTATCCTTATAGCAGATCAGGAAAATGAAAATCTTGCCATTCAGGCTCTCGAAATGGGTGCTTATGACTATATAAATAAACCAATTGTTTATACTGATATAATCAATACAATCTACAGAGCAGTGGAAAAAAGAAGACTCTATGTAGAAAAATTCAATGCAGAAGAAGAACTGGATCTAACAGGTAAAAAGCTGGAACTGCTTACAGGCATAATAGATGTTTTTGTAAGCAGTAAAACAGAAGAAGAAGCTACTGATAAACTCCTCCAGAATATATTGAATCAATATTCTGCTACATACTGCTGTTTATCTATGTTAGAAAAAGAAGATAAATATATTAAAATTCTTGCTGAAAAATCAAGTGTGGAAGGCATATCGGAATATAAAATAGGTCAGTCCTATGCTCTGGATATTTTTCCCATAACAAGCCAGACAGTAGAAACAAAAAAACCTGTAGTAGAAACAGGTATTCTGGATCTCACTTCTCCCGTATCCCTTAAATTAAAGGAAAAAGCAAGAGGAGAAATATACTGTTCATTTATGGAAATACCTGTTTTATATCTTGGCCATGTTACGGGAGTGCTTCAAATAAAATGTCATGGAAAAGAAAAAAGAACCTTCAGTGACAATGAACTCGTCATGGCAGAATTGATAGCAAATTACATAGGTGTTGCCATAGATAATATAAGTTTAAGGAAAAGTAAGTAATCTCCTGTAAGCAGGGTTCTCAGATTTATATGAGAATTGTGAATTGTGAAGGGTGAAGAGAGGAATATCTTATCATTCTTCGTTATGACCATCCGGTCATGGCAGCCAGTGTTGCCATAAATAATATAAATTCAAGGAACGGCAAGTAATCCCTTACAGGTAAGGTTTTAAAAAAAATTCTGAAAGATAAGGAACGTAAGTAAAAAAATGCTTGTTTTATATAATACTCTCACAAGAAAAAAAGAGGAATTTATACCATGTAGTCAGGAAGTAGGATTTTACAGCTGCGGCCCTACAGTATATAATTATGCCCATATAGGAAACCTGAGAGCCTATGTTTTCTCTGATATATTGAAAAGAACCCTTCTATATAACGGATATAAAGTAAAACATGTTATGAATATAACAGATGTAGGTCATCTCACATCAGATGAAGATTCCGGAGAAGATAAAATGGAAAAAGGGGCTTCCCGGGAAAAGAAGACTGTATGGGAAATAGCAGATTTTTATGCTCAGTCCTTTAAAAAAGACATAGCTTTACTCAATATATTGCCTCCTGCTATTTATTGTAAAGCAACAGAACATATAAACGAACAGATAGAATTGATCAAAAAAATAGAAGAAAAAGGCTATTCCTATACAATAGAAGACGGAGTATATTTTGACACATCACGTCTGAAAGACTATGGTAAACTGGCACAACTGGATATAGAAGGGCTTATGGCAGGAAGAAGGGTGGAAATGGCGGCAGGCAAAAAAAATCCTACCGATTTCGCCCTGTGGAAATTTTCTCCGAAAGACAGAAAAAGAGCTATGGAATGGGATAGTCCCTGGGGCACAGGTTTCCCCGGATGGCATATAGAATGTTCTGCCATGTCAATGAACTATCTGGGAGAGACTTTTGATATTCATACGGGAGGTATAGATCATATACCTGTTCACCATACAAATGAAATAGCCCAGGCAGAAACTGCTACAGGCAAAGATTTTGTAAAGTACTGGCTCCATAATGAATTTCTCGTTATGGGTAAAGAGAAAATGGCAAAATCAGGGGAAGGTTTTATTACCCTTCAAACTGTTATAGATAAGGGCATAGACCCTCTGGATTACAGGTATTTCCTCTTAAATTCCCACTATAGAAAACCTGTTACCTTTACTTGGGAAGGACTTTCGGGAGCGGGAAACGGTATGGCTCATTTAAAAGAAAAAATAATTGAAATAAAAGGATTTCCATCTGACAGAGGGGCAGAAAAAGTTCCTTCTTATATAGAGAACTTTAAAGAAGCACTGAATGATGATTTCAATACGCCACGGGGGCTTGCCGTAATGTGGTCAGTCCTTAAAGATGATACGATTGGAAACAATCAAAAAATAGAACTGCTCCTTGATTTTGATAAAATTCTTGCCCTTGGTATAGATAAAATCAAAGAAGAAAGTAAAAAAGTAGAACCGATAGATGAAGAAGTAGAAAAACTTGTAGAGGAAAGACAGAAAGCAAGAAAAGATAAAAACTGGGCACTGTCCGATGAACTCAGGAAAAAAATAATGGAAAAAGGCTATATTGTCTCTGATACGGCAGGGGGACCTGTAGTTAAAAAAGCGTGAATGGTGAAGAATTAAGGGGAAAAAATCAGTAATGAGTGGAGAATTACCCATCACGCTTCACCATTCTGGCATATTCTCTTACTACTTTCTTCTGACATTCCATCAGGGGCCATCTTGTTTCATAATAATTATAAGCTATAGCATCTTCGCAGTCCCAGCCTGTGTATATCCTGTAACAGGCCACCATAGTCCCTGTTCTTTCAAGACCGGCAAGACAGTGGACATAGAGAGGAAGATTTTCTTCATTTTCCGCAATGGAAATAAATTTCTCTATCTGTTCCAGAGTAGGAGCAGTATGATCTATTACAGGAATATGAAAAAACTTCATACCAAGACTCTCTATAAATTCCTTTTTGGACGTATCTTCTCTCTGAAGATTTACTATAGATTTTACACCTTTATTCTTTAAATCAAATATCTCATCTTCGTAAGGTCTGGGACCTCGATAGATTTTTTTCTCTTCTTTATCCATAAATTCACCTCCAGAGGTAGGGAAATAATAAAATCAGTAAATATACAAGCTGAAAAACCAGACCTATCACACCTGTTATCATACCGCCTATGATTAAATAATTCTCATTGGGATTAACTGTTTCCCTTATTTTCATACTCTTTCTTGCCATGTTACCTGTTATGAGAGCTATAATGGGACATGGGAAGAACACAGGAAAACACTGACATGCATAAATACTCAATATTCCTGTAACAAGAGAGACTATTGCAAGACTGCTTACCTTCAGATTGGGCAGGTACGCCATATGGTTATTACGAAAAATATCAAGGCGATAATCTTCTTCCAGGGGGCCAAATTTATCTCTATAATATTCCTTTAATTCTTCGGAAAAGAATTCCATATCATGATATCTCTTAACGGGATCAAGTTCTATGGCTTTTCCTATTATCCATTCCAGTTCTTCCGAAACAGAAGGGTTAAGAGAACGTAAAGGCTTAAATTTAAATGGAGTAACCGTAGGGTCATAAAGGGTCAGAAGTTGATACATGATCACTCCAAGAGCATATACATCAGATTTTGGAATAGATTGATTTTCCTTTCTATACTGTTCCGGTGCAGCATAACCGGGAGAGCCAAACCTCACAGTATCACTGCTTTTATCAGGCTTATAAAACCTTGCCACACCAAAATCTACAAGTTTAACATTAATATCGGCACCTGGCTGAAGAATTATATTGGAAGGTTTCAGATCTCTATAAATAATAGGATACTCAGGAGCAGTATGGAGGAAATGAAGCACTTCCGCCAGTTGAATCCCTATAAGAATCACGTCCTGTTCATCAAGAGGTCTATTATTTGATTTCAGCCTGTCTTCAAGAGTTTCACCTTCAATAAACTCCATCACCAGGTATTCTCTTTCATCCTGACTGAATTTTTCTACAATTCTTGGCAATCTCGGATGTCTTATACTGGAAAGTATTTCACACTCTTTATCGAGTGCTTCCAGGGCAAGAACTCTTTCTTCCATAGAAGGAAATACGTCAAGTAATTCTTTAATGGCAAATCTCAGGTCAGGGTGCTTAACAGATACGGCAAGATATACCTTCCCCATGCCGCCTTTCCCGAGAAGAGCCTCAAGAACATATCTTTTTTTTAAAATTTTACCCGGTTTAAAATCCATAAACTATAAACTCCACTCACTACTCACCCTTCACTATTGTATTATCTTTTAAGTAAAATATCAACTTGAAAAATACAGAGGATTTTTTTTTTTTCTATAGAATTTTTTTATTAGAAGTTAATTTAAGGGTATAGGAATTTTCGTTTTTAATGACGTAAACTAAAGTTTTAAGTAAAGTATAAGCAGTTTATCTAAATAATTTATTTCTCTGAAGTAAACCTCTCAGAGGTGATATTTATGAACAAAAGTCCTTTCTTTCCGGGGGTAATTTCCCTGTTTAGTGTTTTGATTTTATCTATCCTTCTCACCAGTTGTTTTTTTTCAGGAGTCAAAGGAACTCCGACATCAGATGAAAGAGAAGAAAAGGCAGAAAAAGTAAGACCTTCAATACTTTCTGGCTCATGGTATAAAGGTTCGGAAGGAGAATTAAAAGCTCAGGTAGATAATTTTCTGGAAAAAACAGCATTAGAAGAAAAAATTTTCTTTCCTCACGGTTTAATAGTTCCCCATGCCGGCTATGAATATTCCGGTTCTGTGGCAGCTTTCGGGTATATGGCACTGAAAAAGGCCACTATTAAAAGGGTAATCATTTTCGGTACATGCCATCAAACCTATCTAGAAGGCATTGCCGTATCTGCTTATACCCATTACAGCACACCTCTCGGAAAAATTCCTGTAGACACAGCAATCTGTAATGAACTTCTGAAAGAAAATCTATTTACTACAGACGAAGAAGGAGAAAAGAAGGAACATTCCATTGAAATTCAATTGCCTTTTCTGCAAAGAATTGCAGAAAACTTTAAAATAATACCAGTAATGGTAGGAAATCTAAAGGAGGGAGATTATAAGAAGGTAGCTGAAGTAATGAAAAGGTATGTTGATGGTAATACTATAGTAATAGCAAGTTCTGATTTTACTCATTACGGGCAACATTACGGCTACGTACCTTTTAAAGAAAATATACCTGAAAATCTCAATAAACTGGATAAAGGAGCCATTAATCTTATCTTAAAAAAGGATATTCATGGCTTTTTAAATTACATATCCGGTAATGGAGATACTATTTGCGGCTATTCCCCCATAAGCTTGCTGATATCTATGATGGGAACAGAAACAGAGGGAAAACTTCTGAAATATTCTACGTCAGGTGAGATTACAGGAGATTATAAAAATTCTGTCAGCTATGCTTCTATAGTATTTATGAGTGAACAACATGAAGAACCGTCAAAATTAAGTCCCGAAGAAGAACAGACTCTGTTAAAACTTGCCAGAGATACTCTGAATACCTATCTTTCAACAGGCAAAAAACCTGACACCGGTAATTACAATATTACTGAAATACTTAAAGAAAAAAGGGGGGTGTTTGTAACCTTAACAGAACATGGTGATCTGAGAGGTTGTATAGGTTATATTGAAGGGATAGAACCTCTCTATGAGGCAGTAATGGATAATGCAGTGAATGCTGCAGTAAACGACTCACGTTTTTCTCCTGTAAAAGAGGCAGAGCTGGGAGATATTGAAATAGAAATTTCAGTAATGACTCCTTTAAGACCTGTTAAAAATATAGAAGAAATTCAGGTAGGAACTCATGGGCTCTATATTAAAAACGGTTATTACCGGGGAGTGCTTCTCCCTCAGGTGGCAACAGAGTATGGCTGGGATAGAAAAACTTTCCTTGAACAGGTATCCAGAAAAGCAGGAATGAATAGAAATGGCTGGGAAGATAAAAATTCTGTAATCTATATTTTCAGTGCCCAGATTTTCCATGAAGATTAAACATGACTTCCGTCATGGACATAATAATCCCTGCGTGATGCATGAGACGTTACGCGTCACGATTTTATAAACAAACCAAGAAAGGACGAAAACAATGAAAAGATTATTACCTGTATGTCTGTTAAGTTTATTATTCATATTATTTATGTCTTATATGCCCCTTTCTGAAGCTAAAAATCAAACGCCAACACCTGACCCCAAGGGACCGCCATCAGCCGATACGGGAAACCCTAAATTAAATACTTTTGCAGTTACTGTTATAGATATAAAAAATCAAAAAGCTCTTATGTATGATGTGACATGTGGCCTGGGTATTGAAAAGTTCCAGGAATTTCACGGTCATCGCGGAGCCAGTGAAATAATAGTACCTTTTGGGAAAGTAAAAAGTGTTGAAGTTACAGGGAAAACCACTGCTGCTTCAGATTTATATGCATCAAATCCCTATGTAAATACAATATTTCACCTCACAGACGGCCACAGCATAAATGTAGAAATACCTGCGAAATTATTATGGCGCGGGAAAACTGCCTTCGGAGAAATGAGTGTGGAAACTCAAAATATAAAAGTCATAACATTTCATCATGAAGGTGTAGCTTTAAGATGTCCGAAATGTGGAGAGATATTTCATATAGAAGGTTTTCAATTCTGTCCCTATGACGGGAAAAAACTTGACGAAGTTATAGAGTAACCAGGAAAGGAAGTGCTTTAACTTGTATTTTTCTAATAAACGTATCCTATCTGTAGTAATTATTTTACTTTTCGTAACATTAATTTCAAACATAGCTTTTTGCAATGAAAAAAATAAGGTTACTATAGGTATAGTAATGCCTGTAGGAGGCTCAGGAGATTTATCCTTTGAATGGACAGCTACAGAAGGGCTGGCAAGGATTAATCAGGAAATAGATGGAATAAATATTTTAACGAAAGAACCGATGAAGGTTGACGTATTAAAAAATTATTATGAAGATCTTATAAGCCAGGGAGTAAAATTAATCATAGGGATTGGCTTTTTTCAGGAGGAAGCTCTGAAAGAAGTGGCAAAGGAGCATCCGGATGTCACCTTTGCAATCATAGATGCTTCAGTTGACCTGCCCAATGTAACATCTGTTATATTCAGAGAAGATGAAGGGTCTTTTCTTGTCGGATGCAGTGCAGCTATGGTAACCAGAACAGGTAAAATAGGTTTTATAGGCGGTATGAAGAGCGATATAATAGATAAATTCAAAAAAGGTTATGAAGAAGGTGCAAAATATATAAAACCTGATGTGGCTATAGAGACAAAATATATCGGAGACACTGAAGAGGCATTTTCCTCACCGGATCTTGGTAAAAAAATTGCCAAGGATATGTATAATAATGATATTGATGTCATATTTGCTGCAGCAGGTGGTTCCGGTCTTGGAGTCATAGAAACTGCAAGGATAAGAAATAAATATTGTATAGGCGTTGATGCAGATCAGGATTACATTGCGCCGGGAAATGTAATAACCAGTATGATGAAAAGAGTTGATAATGCCTTATTTGTTATAGTTAAAGACTATATGGATAACAAATTCAAAGCCGGCACAATAGTAATGGGTTTGAAAGAAAACGGAGTAAGTCTTACAGAATTCAAATATTCACAGGATCTTCTTACAAAAGAACAGTTTGAAAAACTGGATGCAATAAAACAGGATCTAATTGATGGTAAAATTGTTATAAAATAAGTGAGTAGTGAGTGGTGGATAGTAAGTGGGAATAATCCTGTATCCCTGCTACTCATCACTCATTGCTTTTTGAGGGATCTGATTTATGAAAAAACTCAGCAGAAGAGAACTTATAAAACATATTATCTGCGGAAGTGGAGCATGTATTCTGCATGCACCTCTGACAGGTATTCTGGCCGGGAATGAAAATCTTTTTATAACAGAGGCAATGCACTACGAAAAAAATAAAAATGGAAAAGTTACCTGTACACTTTGCCCGAATGAATGTTCCATAAAAAATCGTAAGAGAGGTACCTGTAAAACAAGAGAAAACAGAGATGGCATACTCAAAAGCCTCGTTTATTCCAGAGCATCTTCCATACATATAGATCCTATAGAAAAAAAACCACTGTTTCATTATCTGCCAGGAACGAAATCCTTTTCACTTGGTACGGCAGGTTGTAATTTCACCTGTAAATTCTGTCAGAACTGGGAAATTTCTCAGTTCACACCGGAAGAAGTAGATAGTATCTACCTGCCTCCTGAAGAGATTATCAAAAATGCCAGAAAAGAACACTGTACAACAGTGTCATGCACTTATAACGAACCTGTTATATTTTACGAATATCTTTATAAAATAGCAAAAACAGGTAAAGATAGCAGCATAAAAACTGTTATGATTTCAAACGGTTATATAAATGAAAAACCCATGAAGGAACTCTGTAAATATCTTGGCGCTGTAAAAATAGATTTAAAAGCTTTCAGCAACAAATTTTACAGTGATATATGCGGAGGCGAACTGGAACCTGTATTAAAGACACTGAAGCTTTTGAAATCAGAAGGAATGTGGTTTGAAATCGTAGTGCTTGTTATACCGGCTCTCAATGACAGTATAACAGAAATTAAATCTATGGCTACATGGATAAAAAATAATTTAGGCGCTGATGTTCCTTTACATTTCTCCCGTTTTCATCCTATTTACAAAATGAAAAATCTGCCTTCCACTCCTGTAAAAACCCTTGAACAGGCAAGGGATACTGCTTTAAAAGCAGGGCTTCATTATGTTTATATAGGAAATGTGCCGGGTCATGCCGGTGAAAACACATACTGTCCGGGATGCAAAAAACTTCTTATACAGCGTATAGGCTTTGAAATAATAAAAAAGTCCTTAAAAGATGGGAAATGCCCGTCATGTTCTTACAGGATTGCAGGTATATGGAGTTGAGGGTTTATGGTTGAGAGTTGAAAATTAGCCAACCATAAGCTCTAAACTACAAAAGTTCTTTCTGTTTCAATGCAATCTGCGCTCTTTTTCTAACCTGTTTGTCCGGGTCATATTCCGAGATTTGCTTTAAAATTCCTGTCACATCTGTGTCAGTTATATATCCGAGAGCTTCAACTATACCGCATCTTACATACCAGTTTTCATCATTGAGAGAATTTATAAGTATGAGAGAAACATCATTTCCTCCCATCTGTCTCAGGACATCTACAATTTTACGGCGTACCACATAATCACTGTCTTTTTTTAATGTGTCACTTAAAATACCGACAACTTCCTTATTACCGATTTTTCCGAGAGCTTCCACTGCTTCCCTTCGAACAAATTTATCCTGATCCTGTAAGGCAGCCTTCAGATCAGGCATAACATAAGATGTTCCTATTCTGCCGAGGGCTTCCACAGCCTTTCTGCGAACTATATTATCTCCATCCCTGAGACTATCTCTCAAATCTGTTATAACTTCATGATTTTTTGTTTTCCCAAGCGCTTCTATAGCATGTCTTCTTGTTTCCAGATCGGCATCTTTAAGAGCATGTTTTAAATCTTCAATGCCGTCAGGACTTTTTACCTTCTGTAACATTGAATGAAGTTTTCTATAGAAATCTGTCCTCTCACCTTTTACTGCAACCATTTTATCTTCATATTCCATAATGAATATATCAAATTCTTCTTTCTTCCTTATGAGACGGTAAAGACTGTTAAGTTTATAAAGAAGATTATAGATTTCTTCTATACCTATGTCAGACATTTTATCTACAGATTGCTCCGAATTTTCAACTGTTTTTATAATTTTCTTATCTTTTTTCAAAATATCAGACATCTTCAATCCCCCTGTTTCAGCGGAAGAAAGTTTATTTTCCATGTACTGGCTTACAAGATCAAACATCAATTCCCAGCAGTTATGATTGCCGAAAAACTCGTATATAATCATATCTTCTCCGCTTAAACGCCTTAATTTAAGCTGAAATTTTTCTTCTACATGTTCCTCTTTAAATAACCATCTATAACAACTGACATAAAGCTGTTCTATTAAACTCAATAGCAACTGAAAATCCTTAATACTGAGCCAGTTATAACTGATATATACTTTCATATATTTAGTCACATCATGGTCCACATCGAATCATCCTTTCACGATGAAAACTTATTTCTTTCATAAGATTTATAAATATTATAAAACAAATAATACAAAAAAAGAAGTATGTATAAAATATTTCAAAGAAGGTGAAAGTTAATATGTAAAGAATATAAAGAATATAATAGATAAAAGCTATGAGAGCATAATAGAAGTGAAACGTTCATATGGGTAATATATTAATATTCGTAATTATTTTTACAATAATCTTCTCTTTTCACCCGCTGATGGCCTCGCCATTCTGTCAGAGCGGACTGTTTCTAATGGATAGTTATAATGATTTTTCCGGTGGTACTTTTGAAAAAACTATATTATCAGCCAGTGACTCCGAAGGTTTTATAAAAATTGCTCCCCATGTATCATGCGGTATCTATACATCTCCCGTTATTGAAATGGATTTCCCGGCAGAAGAAATATACCCTTCCTGGAATATAAATTGCAATGAAAAAGAAACAGGATTTATTGTATACACAAGAGTCAGTCAGGACAAATCAAACTGGTCTCCCTGGTTCTATACAGGTTCATGTGGTAAATATCCGAAAATAAAAAAGAAAATGATAAAAAATTCCTTCGGTTTTGTAGATATAGATTACCTGAGTCTCAGAAAAGAAACACGATTCATTCAATATTCCATACATCTGTTTTCTTCTGAAGGTAAATATATCAGTCCTTCAGTAAAACTTTTGGCACTATCTTACGGAAAAAGAGAGAAAAAAGAGACATCAGGGAGGAATTCTTTAACGGGTTCCAGAATTACCGAAAAAATATTATCTGTTCCCTATAGATCCCAGGGAGATGAGAACAGTAAAATTTCAGGGCGTATATGTTCTCCCACGAGTGTTGCCATGGTTATGTCTTACTGGGGGATTAATGTAGGCACAGATGAAGTAGCTAAAAAGTCTTATGATAAAGAACATGATATTTATGGTTCGTGGCCTCTGGCAGTACAGGCAGCATCTCAATATGGTCTCAGAGGGTGGATAGAAATTTTCAAATCCTGGCAGGAGGTAGAAGAAAAAATTTCTTCCGGCATACCGGTCATTGCAACGATATGTTTTGAAACAGGTGAATTAAAAGGAAGTATGACAGAGAGTTCACAGGGGCATGTCATAGTAGTTAAAGGATTTTCATCTGACGGAAATGTAGTGTGCAACGATCCTGCAGGTAAAGATGCAAAAGAAGGCATAGTTACTTATAGTAGAGACGACCTGGAGAAAGTATGGTTTAAAAAAAGCGGTATCGGTTATGTTATTATAAAATAAAAGGCAGATATCTATGGGAAAAGTAGAAAAAACTAAAAAAACAACTGAAGCTGATAAGATATACGAAAAAGCCGGTAAATTGCGAAAAGAAGGCAACCTGGAAGAAGCAATTGAACTTTATCAACAGGTACTGGAGATGAAGCCAACTAAAATCGGTGCCTATTATTATACTGGATTATGTTATGATGAACTGGGCTATCTGGATGATGCCCTGGAGAATTTTAAAAATTACAGAGATAAAGCAAAAGATCCCGAAAAAAAAGAAAAAGCTGAACAGATAATAGCGAGACTTTCGAAAGAAATCGAGGAGGAATTGCAGAGACAGGAAGAAATAAAACAGCAGAGAGAAGAAAGATACAGAGAATTTCTTGAAGTTAAATGGATAAACGGTGTAGTCAAAATACCTACCCTTAAAAATGTAAGGGAAAGACTTAAAATAGATGAAGAAAGAGCCAGGGAACTGGAAGAGCAGGTAAAAGCTCATATTGAATATACTCTAAAAAAAGAAAAACAGTTACTGAAGGAAATTAAACCGGAACAGATAAAAAACATAACAGAAAAGTCATGGGACAAAGAAGAAGACAGGGAACAGAATAAAGTCAGAGAAGAGGCAAAAAGAAATTATTATTTAGCCGTAGAAATGGCATGGTCTGATGCAACTGCAGATGAATATGAAAATTCCTATCTCGGTAAAATGAGAAGAATTACCGGTGTAACAGAAATAGAAGCTTTAGAGATAGAAAAAGAGATTAAAGAAAAACTTAAGAAAAAAATACAGGAAGCAAAACATGAATTAGTCCAGGAAGAAAAAAAATTTCGTGCAGAAAATAAACTGAAAGAGATAGCAGGAGACGTAGAAATACATAATAAACCTTCTGCCAAACAGAGTCTCCTTGAAGTGCGACTCAGTGAGGTACAGGAAGCAAGAAGACGGGAAGAAGAAGCAAAAAAATTACTGGAAGAATCATTGAAACAGAAGGAAATTGTTGCAAAAAAATATGAGGAAGAGGTCGAAACATTCTGGGAAACAGGTAAACTTACAGAGGATAGCTATACAGGTCTTCGAAAAAAAAGGGCTCTCCTCGGACTTTCCGATAGAGAAGCCCTTGAGATTGAAAAATCTATTGAGATAAAAAGAAAAAAATTTCTGGAAGAAGAAGAACAGCAGAGGCAGAAACTGGAAATTTCTAAAACACTCAGTCCTGAGGAAGAATTATTAAAAAGTGAACAGTTAATACCTTTAACTCTTGTATCAAATTTAAAAAAGACAGTATCTCATGGCCCAAATAGTTTTTTAATTACCAGAGAATTCCAGGAAAGTGCGCTGGAAGAGCTCAGAGCTTTTATAATTCTGGGACAGGGTGTGGGACAATTTTTTAAAGAAGAGACAGAAAATATAAGTACTCTGGCAGTCAAAGACGTGGGAAAATATTTAACGGAACACAGGTATGATTTCAGCCTGAATGCAGAGAAAAGCAGAGAGCTTTTAAAAGATTTGATACATAAAAGCATTAATCATGTCTTTGAGAAAGCTGATAAAGAAGAACTGCCTCTTGTAAAAATAAATATAATTGTTATTATATTTATCCATAATAAATATCTCATAGGTAATATCGGGAATACACGCTGTTATATAGTAAACGAACATAAAATAAGGCAGATGACAAGGGATCAATATACAAGAACTATAATAGGAGAAGAAATCAGAGAATTCATAACCGGTTCTTCAAAAGTAAAATCTTCTATTTTTCCTCTGGGGGAAGAAACATTCTTTGATTTACCACAGGATGAAATCATATTTTTATGCAGTGGTACCTTTGTAGATATAATAGGTACAGAAGAGATTAAAAGACAGCTAAATGAAACTCAGACCATTCAGGAAGCATGTGAGGGACTGACAAATATAGCTTATTTTATTAAAGAAGGAACAGAAGACATAGCAATTTCGGCAGTTGAATCAGGTTCAATGACAAGAGTTCCATCTGCTCCTCCTATCATATCTTTTGATGGCCCCAGTTCTCTTGCAAAACCGTCTAAGAAATCATTATTTACAAAAATCAAAAAATTCTTTAAACAATTTTAGCAATCACTGTTTAATGAAAACCTCTCCAGTGCTCTAGCTATAAAATTATCTATCCAGAATATTTCCCGGTTTATCATAAGATGGTTCATTTGTGTCCATAACAGATATAAGGTCATCTACCTGACTTTTCACTTCCCTCAAATCTTTTTCCTGTTCCACTTCGTGATTTTTCTCTTCTTCCTCTTTAAATTTCCTGCTCTTTTTTTTATCTTTTTTCTTTTTATCATCTGCCATATCAGAAATAATCTCTTTGTCTATTATCTGTATATGAACAGGTTCTACAAGGCCATCTTTATATAAAGAATAGACAATATGAGCTGCCTCGGAATTGTGAATTTTCATTTTTTGTGCTATCTGTCTTATACTGGACAGGCCGTCAATATTATAAAGAACTTTCCAATGCCGTCGGGAAAAGGTAAGCTTTTCATCATCATCTTTCTCCTGATCTTTTAAGTTACCATTGAATATCAAATCAGGATCTGTTATTATACTCTGAATTTTTCTCCATTCACTCAGATTTTCTCCGCACGTCAGTATAATTTCTTCTAAAGGTGTTGTTATAGTCGGTATAAAATCATTAAGTAAAGGTAAAAGGGTAAACTTTCCTTTAACCCATGACAGAAGATCTACAAGAGCCAGTTCTCCATCCCATATACTGTTATCGCCATGTAACAATTCTCCCTTATCGATAAAAAGCTCTCCCTGGTATATACCTCTCGAAAGCTTCAATCTCCCTGTCATACGCAGATGAGAAAGGAACTCCAGGACAGTAAGAAGAGGAAAACTTTTTAAATCACCGGAAAGAATAGAGCAATCCAGAGATTTTTCTCTTTTTCCAATTTCCTTTGTTTCAAACATGTCTACAGGCTGAATATAACCGGATTTAAAGAAATCGGCTATAAGCTCTGATATTTCGATAAATTCAAGACCAAGTTCCATAGCTATTTCACCGACAGTTTTAAATCCGTCCAGTCTTGTAAGTATGAGCCACTGTTCCTTTGAAAGCACAATTTCATCATCTTTAAATTCTATAGAAGCAGGGATAAGTTTAAATGATACATGTTCTGAAGTAACTATTTTTTTTAATTCTTCCCATGTTACTATTTTTTCGGAGAGTTCACCCATAAGTTCTTTCGTATCCTGGTTCAATGTACGATCAGGAATGGCATCAATATCTTTAAAATAAAAAGTCCCTTCGGAAATGGTAAAGAGTTTAAAGAAAGCTTCTTTACCTGTAAAAAGATTTCTGTAAGTGGCATGAACTATTTCACCATTATATAAATAAGCCTCACCTTTTTTACCTTCTTTTTCTATAGATATTAAACCGCTTGAACCGGTAGATATGAAGAAATCAATAACATTTATAAGTGGGAAGTATGTAAGACTACCGCTGATTTTTAAGCTCATAGAAAGATATTTGCCCCCTTCTTTAAATACGTGACGCGTGACGCGTAAAAATAGGCCTTATTTGTATATTCTATATCAGAAGATATAAACCTATAGGTAAGAAAAATAATTTTCGCTGTCATTGACAGCTATCAACCAGAAGATGTTCCTCCCGTCACGCGTTACCCGTCACGCCCATCACATATCTTCAAGAAAATCAATTTTCTTATTATAATTCTTTTTAACTGCATCCCTGATTGTCACAAGTGACTTATCAGTAGGTTTAAATATTCCGACAGGTCTGTCATGATTTTGATGAAGAACAAATACATCAGGAGGGGTTACTGTAGCTATACAAAGAGAAAGCCTTCTGTCAATAAAATCCACGTCAACTGCTCCCCATTCTTTATATTCGTTCAATCCTCCAATATATTTCCAGGTTTTTCTTGTCATTCCGCCAAAAACCCAGGAGAGCCAGACCTCAACCGTATCTGTAAAAGATGGGGTACATTCCCTGTTAAGGAACATTAAATCAGGCTCTTTATATACAGGTTCATCGTCATAAAAACCTTTAATCTGTCTGATATTATAAAAATCACTTATCCAGTCGACTCTGTCAAGTTCTTCCTGTTTTCTTTCCGTAAGATAATAAGTTCTGGAGTTTACAAATATATTATCTTTTATATAGGCATTCATTTTTTCAAGACAGTCGAAACAAATCATAACTTCAGGATGGGTAATATAAATATAGTTACCTTTACACAGCTTTATACCTCTGTTTATTATGGCACCTGCATCACGCCATTCATCGGGACCTTTATCGTGAAGTTTTATATATCTTATATTCAGTCTGTCTCTGTAATTCAGAACAAGCTCTTCTGTATCATCGTGAGAATTATCGTCCAGAATTATCAATTCGAAATTTTTCATTGTCTGTTTTTCATAACATACAAGAGAATTTTTCAATAAATGGGCTCTGTTATAGGTACATAAAACAACACTGGTGTAATCCTTTATGATAGATCTCTCCTTTACATAAACTATTTCACCGGAACAGGTAATCCCGGTAATCCCAAAAATCCAGAAAATCCCTTTCCTTTTTGCGCTGTAATATATTATATGTTATAATTAAATAAATTTAAATTATCTTCGGAGAAAAATTATGTTTGATGACAGTCTTGGTGATTTAAAAAGAGCCAGATTAGAGTTAGAAACAATAGCCAGAGAACTTGATATTGATATAAAATATATTCTTGGAAACAGAGGCATAAGCCTCAACCAGGATTTTCCTTCACTACTGGAAGAAAAAGGGGAAAAAATCTCAAAAGAAGATCTCCTCCGCCTGTTTAAAGCCTTCTTTACCTTTCAAAGATTGAGCCTTATGTGTCTTGAATCCATCATTATGAAAAGTCTGGATGAAAATATCAAAAAGGCATCGGAAAAAAAACGACATATTGAAAATGAAATATGGAAAAATTATTTCCAGAAACTCATGGGCAGTGAGCAGTGACCAGTGACCAGTTATCAGTGGCCAGGTGAAAAATTACATTCACCCTTCACCCTTCACTCTTCACTAAATATCTATCTTCAACGAATTCAGTATAAAATCATAATCAGGCTTGAAATTCTGCAAATAATCTTCAGCACATTCAAAACGAATGACAAAGAGATAACTGTCCTTTGTAAATATATAATTATTAACCGTATGGGATCTGCCGTCATCCTGTATATATTCATACTGAACGAAACCTGCATCCAATCCTGCTATACATAAACCTGTTTCAGTTTTCTTTATCTTATTTTTTATCTCCTTTACCCAGTAATCAAGTATAAGTTTTATATCTGATGTTGCCAGAGGTTTTGCCATTTTCTCAATATCACATGTTGCTATAGCCTTACCATTATCATAAAGACCTGTGAAATACACTGTTTCATCTTTATTTTCACTACCTGTGCCCCAGTTATAAGGTAATTGCAGAGAATAAATACCTCTGGGATCTATATAAAGACATCCTCCAAAGTTTTTTGTAATATTAAAACTGTCCTTTATTAAAGAGAAATCGTCAAGAAAATCGTCATAATATTCCTCCTCTGCTTCCATCACAAGAGTCAGTAATTCTTCTGTTCTGAATAGAAAATAATAGGTCTTTCTTTTAATAATACCTGTCTTCTCTATTTTAAAAGCATATTTTCCAACAATAAGTACATCGTCAACATTGAATTTTAATCCTGTCAGGGTCTCTGTAAATTCATCCTGAGTAAATTTTTTATCCTTTAAATCTTCCAGTTTCTTCACTTTTTCTTCAGATAATTTGTTTTTTACTTTGTCTACTACCTCATCATTAATATGATAAGCCCCTGCTTTATCTTCTTTTTTTATATCTATCCTTACACAGTCTGAACCGTATAATTCAATTTCTTTATTATCCAGAACCTCATCAGGTTCAAGTAATGCAATGGCCTTATTCATAAATTTTTCCATAGTCATTTTCTCTTCTGAAGGAGGAAAAGACATAACAGTAAAAAAAGCTTCTTCTTTACCTTTTATGCCTCTGAAGATATCCCTTCTGCCATCTTCCAGTATTGTCCAGGATTGAGGTAGATCTACTGTATATCTCTCTCTTGGATCTTTATAGGGAGCACCTGAAGAAATAGAACAAACAAAAGAGAGAGCAAAAAAAAGCACAAAAAGACATAACAAATATTTCACAGATAACACCTCTTTATACAATTTATTATTTACTTTATATGATTACCATATCCTATGGAGCATTCAAAGCTATTTACATTCCTGTTATTATATCATATAATAAACATATTGTAAAAGATTGCGTTAAAAAATGATAGGTACTTTTGCATATTTAACATCATATATTACCCTGACAATATCACATTTAATAACATAGCAATTAGTTGTTAGTTTTCAGTTAATAATTAAAGCTAATCGCTAATAGCTAAGAACTATTTTATCAAAGCAGATAATATAACATTGTCAGGTTACGAACGTTAAAGAAATATTGTTTATATTCATCTCACTAAAAGTGCTGCAAGCTGATAATAATGGGAAAAAAAAATATTCTCTTAATAATTCTGATTATATTTATAAATATTATAACCTTTTCTCCATCTATTCAGAACAATTTAACCAACTGGGATGATCTGGACTATGTAACTGAAAATATATTGATCAAAGAATTAACATGGAAAAACATAATAGATATTTTTAATTTTCTGAATCCGGCCAGTAATCTACATGTAAAAAGCCTCTATACACCACTGGTAATTCTATCATATGCTATAGAATATCACTTTTTCGGGAATAATCCTGAAGGTTATCATATTACGAACCTTGTTATCCATATAATTAACTGTCTTCTTGTGTTCTGGATAATCCTTCTCATTACCAGGGATAATATGACATCATTTCTGGTAAGTATATTATTTGCTATCCATCCCCTTCATGTAGAATCAGTAGTATGGATTACAGAAAGAAAGGATTTACTTTACAGTTTATTTTTTCTGGGAACAATAATTTCTTATATTTATTATAAAGAAACAAAGAGAATGCCTTACTATTACATATCTCTTGTTTTATTTCTTCTATCCCTTTTATCAAAACCTATGGGAGTTACTTTACCTTTTATATTACTTCTTTTTGATTACATAATGTCTGGAAATATATATGATAAAAAAAACATTAAGGAAAAAATTCCCTACATGTTACTGGCTTCTATATTCATAGTTATTACTCTAATAATCATGTCTTTCTACAAACCTCCAGAAGGTAAGGTACCATATCCTTTTTCCCATAATATATGCATAGCAGCTTACAATATAATATTTTATCTATACAAACTTTCATGGCCGACAAAACAATCTGCCATATATCCCCACCCGGAAGGAAACAGTCTGCCTTTATTTTTTTTAATATCTCCTTTTATAGTACTTATCTTTATAACAGTTGTAATACTGTCAGTAAGATATACAAAAAAAATCTCTTTCGCCATATTATTTTTTTTGATTACCATATTGCCTGTCATACAATTAATACCTGTACCTCCAGGAATAAGTGCGGACAGATATACTTACATACCTTCCATAGGATACTTTTATATTTTATCAGAGATGTTTGTGTGGATTTACAGAAAAAAAACTAATACCAGGCTGAAAACATTATTAATCATATTATTGATATTTATCATAATAACCCTGTCATTGCTAAGTTATAAGAGAACACTTGTATGGAGGGATAGTATTACATTGTGGAGTGACGTTTTAAAAAACTATCCTGAAGTATGGTTAGCATGGAATAATCGCGGCATAGCTTATCTGGAAAAAAATGATTATGACAGAGCAATTGATGATTTTAACCATAGTATAAAACTCGATCCCGGTAACGGTGAAACCTATTATAATCTTGGTAATGCATATTATAAAAAACAGGAATATGATAAATCACTGAAAAATTTTAATCTTGCGCTAAGACTTAATAATTCCCATATAAAAGCCTATATAAATAGAGGAAATCTTTATTATAAAACAGGAAATTATGAGCTGGCGCTATCTGATTTTAATAAAGCTTTAACACTTGCTCCATATTCATATATAGCTTATACTGCCCGTGGAAATGTTTATTTCGATAAGAAAGAATATAAAAAATCTCTATCAGATTATAATCAATCTTTAAAGATTGCTCCAGATTTTGCAGAAACTTATAATAACAGAGGTATGCTCTATGGAGTAATTAAAGAATATGATAAAGCTATAGAAGATTTTACTATGGCTGTAACAATTAATCCTGTTTTTATTGAAGCCTATTACAACAGGGCAATAACATGGTCACATAAAAAAGAATATGATAAAGCATGGGAAGATATAGAAAAAATTCAGAAGCTCGGCTACCAGGTAGATAAACAATTCATGCAGAAACATGATAAAGAATTGAAAAAATAGGAGGTACTATCTTTATGGCGGCGAAGTCTATAATATTTGACTCAAAAGCCAGAAATGCTCGCTCTGTATGTTCTTACTGCGGAAATTTTTTTTCAGATGGTGATGAAGTAATAATATGCCCCAATGATAATACACCACATCATAAAGAATGCTGGAAAGAAAATAAAGGATGCAGCAAAGGAGATTTTGAAGATATTCCTCTAAAACCATTAAAGAACATTTCGCCTTGGAAAATCTTTAAAACACTTGCTTTTATAGGTTTTGGCATTTTTTCAACCCTTGCTCTTTTATGTGTAATAGCACTCTTTGTTCTGGATCCGAATAAAAACTTAAAACCAGGTACAGAAGCGACATCTTATCTGACATCCTATCCGACACCACTTCCTTTTCCATCGGAACTGGCATCGACCGGCTCTGAAGAAACAACCGCACCTGAGATTGCAACTCCATCGCCGGGGAAAAGACCGGAGAAAAAAACATCTCCTGCTAAAACACCGGAGAAAAAAACATCTCCTGCTAAAACACCGGAGAAAAAAACATCTCCTGCTAAAACAGTAAATCCGGAAGCACTCAAACCTTTTGAAGAAGATATACCGGAAGAAAAGCAGAATTCCTCAACTGAAAATACAGAAGAATCTGATATACAAAAAAAAGCTGTTCAGATTGCCATGAAACAGATAGGTAAACCCTATATATGGGAGACAACAGGCCCTGATACCTTTGATTGTGCAGGTCTCTGCGGTTATGCCTACTGGATTGCAAGCGGAAAGGAATGGAATGAATGGCATATATTTTATATATCTGATATGCTGAAATTATGTAATATTCACAGGGATTTTTCAGAAATAAGGCCAGGCGATCTGGTAGTTAAAAATAATTATCAATATCTTAAACCTTTTGATATAAGAAATGAAGAAAACGAACATTATGAAACCCACGCAGAAGGATGGCCTTACGGAGAATCACCTGTTCATGATTATGGCCATATAGGTATGTATGTCGGAGAAGTTACTCATAAGGGAGTCAATTATAAAAATGCCGTAGTTGAAGCAAAAGGAAAAGATTATGGTGTTATTATAGGAGAACTGGATAGTGACGGAGATGGGAATATTAACTGGGGAAATTTCTTTTACAGACCCAAAAAAGTAGATAATAATTCAGGTGATAATTCATCCGGTTATGATCTTTAATCAGGACTTACATATTATTCATCCCGCATCGCCGGCACTCATGACAGGTATCTGCCACACAGGAGAATGAAAGCCGTTTTGGACTTCAGGAGAACGTATTTTATACTTTCTCAAACATGCGTAAGGCCTTTTAATGTTATAAAATAATAAAAACAGGGTAATCCCTGTTTTTATTATTTTATCCTGTTTATTACTTTAACCCTGTGGTGTAAAACCGTACATAACAAATGCTTTAGGATCATTATGTTGATGCGGATTTATACCGTACACTTGTGCCGGTACTGGAGACGGATCCGGTTTTATACCATATCTATGGGCCGGACCGGGTCCGGGATCCGGATTTATACCGTACACTTGTGCCGGTCCTGGAGATGGATCCGGTTTTATACCATATCTATGGGCCGGACCGGGTCCGGGGTGCGGAGTTATACCATATACCTGCGCCGGTCCCGGATTATGCGGGCCGTGAGGGCCGTGATGGCCCGGATGATGACCAGGACCATGAGGACCGTGAGGACCATGGTGGCCCGGATGATGACCAGGACCATGAGGACC